>DATHNU010000396.1:0-2421 GCA_035485695.1 Reyranella sp.
CTGAAAGCAACGGTGGCCGCGCGGCGGCCGGCTTCACCATCGGCTTCCGCTGGGCCGGGCCGACGCGGCGCGCGCTCGCCGCTACCGCCAGTGCATTTGAACCGAACGCCTTCCTGCGCGTGGCGCCGGACAACAGCGTCAAGGTCATCGCCAAGCATCTCGAAATGGGCGGGGCAGCTACACGGGCCTCGCCACCATCGTCGCCGAGGAACTCGATGCCACTGGGCGCAGATCCGCGTCGAGAGTGCCCCAGCGGACGCCAAGCTATACAACAACCTGGCGTTTGGCACGGTGCAGGGCGCCGGAGGCAGCACCGCGATCGCGAATTCCTGGATGCAGCTGCGCCAGGCCGGAGCGGCGGCGTGCGCCGTGTTGGTCGCCACCGCAGCGGCCGAATGGAACGTCCCTGCGGCTGAGATTGCCGTCCATCGCGGCGTGCTCGGCCACGCGGCCTCGCAGCGAAAGCCAGTTTCGGCGAACTCGCCGGCAAGGCCGCGGCGCAACCGCTGCCGACCAAGGTCGCCCTGAAGGACCCAAAGGACTTTAAGCTGATCGGCCAGAAGCTGCCGCGGGTCGACGTGCCGGCGAAGAGCAATGGCACAGCCCAGTTCACTCTCGACGTGACCTTCCCCGGCATGCTGGTCGCAGTGCTGCAGCGCCCGCCGCTGTTCGGCGCCACGGTCAAGTCCTTCGATGCGACCGCGGCGAAGGCGGTGCCGGGAGTAGTGGGGGTCGTCCAGGTGCCGCGCGGCGTCGCTGTCGTGGGCAAGAGCTTCTGGGCGGCGAAGAAGGGCCGTGACGGACTCAAGGTCGATTGGGACGACGCCAAGGCCAAGAAGCGCAGTTCGGCCGCGATAATTGCCGAATACCGCAAGTTGGTGGAACAGCCGGGCAAGCCGGCGCGCCGGCAAGGTGATGTCTCCGGCGCGCTCCAGGCAGCGGTGAAGTCGGTCAGCGCGTCGTATGAGTTCCCTTATCTCGCCCATGCGCCTATGTAGCCGCTCGACGTCGTGGTCAGGCTCGATTGGAATAGCTGCGAGATCTGGGCTGGCGACCAGTTCCAGACAATCGACCAGGCCAATGCGGCGGCGACCGCCGGCCTGAGGCCGGAGCAGGCGAAGATCCACACGCTCTATGCCGGCGGCAGTTTCGGCCGGCGGGCCAATGCCGCGTCCGACTACATCGTCGAGGCAGTGTCGATCGCCAAGGCGCTGGGCGTGAACGGCGTCCCGGTGAAATTGCAATGGACCCGCGAGGACGACATCCGGGGTGGCCTCTACCGGCCGGCCTACGTCCACAAGCTCGAGGCTGGCCTCGATGCCCAAGGCAAGCTCGTCGGCTGGCGGCATCGCATCGTCGGCCAGTCGATCATGGCAGGGACGCCCTTCGCCCAATGCCAGGTTTGGCAGCGGCTGCCGGGCCGTGGCAGCGTGCGCGGCATGACGACGTCGCTGAACCTGTATCGTGGCTTCCGCTTCCCGCGCGAGGTCATCCAGCATGTCGGTGGCTCTATCACTGCTTTGGTCTGCGTGATGTTGAGCTGATCGCGGCATCTGCGGCAGGCAGCACTATCTTTGGTGGGCGGTCGACCAGAACGGAATTGTCCTCCACATCCTGGTCCAAGCCGTCGCGGCGCCACCGCGACCAAGCGATTCTTCCGCAAGCTGCTGAAAGGCCCGTAATAAGCTCCGCGGGTGATCGTGACAGCCAAGCTCAAGAGCTGCGCCGCCGCCAAGCGCGAGATTCTTCCAAGCGTCGAGCGCCGTCAAAGCCGATATCCCAACAATCGCGCCGAGGTGTCGCACCAGCTGACACGACAAGAACGACTAATGAAGCGCATCAAGTCGTCATGCGCAGTCCTTTCTCTCTACCCACAGCCGGATCCGCAACCACTTCCAGTTCCAACCGTCATCGCCTCAGTGCCAATCAAACATTATACCGTCCGCGACGCCGCGTTTCGCACATGGCGCGAAGTCGCCGATGCCTTCGTCTTCCCGCTGATGTGGCTCTATGCTGTCACCAGCTACAGCGTCTTCATAAGGCGAGGTCAGACCAACGGCAGGCCATCACTAGAACAGAGGAAGCACCGCCATGGAACGACCACTGTCGCCATTCATGTTCCCGACCTGGTACTGTTTTCAGATGACGTCGGTCCTGTCGATCCTGTACCGATTGACCGGCATTGCACTGGCCGTGGGTTCGATTCTGTCGGCCTGGTGGCTGGTCGCTGTGGCCAGCGGCGGCGAGGTGTTCTCGGCGACCCACGCCTTTATCGCCTCGCCGGTCGGGGTGCTGCTACAGTTCGGCTGGTCGCTCGCCTTTTTCTATCACCTGTGCAGCGGCATCCGGCACCTAGTTTGGGATGCCGGCTACGGCTTCGAGATCCGCGACGCCTATCGCAGCGGCTACGCCGTGCTCGCC
>DATHNU010000397.1:0-4658 GCA_035485695.1 Reyranella sp.
CGGTCATGCCGTAGCCGGATAGATTCCTGAGCGGCGCCAGCGCCCGCATGCCGCGGCGCACGACCGGCGTCGCGCTCAGCATGCCGGCCGCGAAGATCCCCGTGCGCAGGGTCGAGAGATCGCGCGGACGCGCCTCCTGCGCCTCGCTGAGGCCCTGCATGTGCGCCTCGAAGCCGTGGATGATCGTCACGCGTTCCTTCTCGATCAGATCAAGACTTTCCTCGGGATCGAAGCCGCGGGTCACGATCTGCCGCGCGCCGGTGACCAGCGACATCCACGCTCCCTCCGACAGTCCAAAGGCGTGGAAGAGCGGCAGGTAGTTCAGGATCGTGTCGTTGGGCGTGATGGCCATCCGGAAGGCGCGTTCCTCGACATTGCGGATCAGCGCGTGCGTCCGCACCACGCCCTTGGGAAATCCGGTCGTGCCCGACGTGTACATGATGAAGGCCGTCGCGGCGGGGTCGACCGCGCGGGTGCAGGCGGCCAGTTGATCGGCGGAGATGTGCCGGGCCGGTTCGGCGAGCGAGGCCCAGTCGACGGTTCCCGCCTGGGGCGAGTCGCCGAGCAGGATCACGCGCCGTAGCAGGGGATAGCGGGGATCCCGCACGGTAGCGCCGGAAGCCGGCAATGAGACTGCCTCGCGGACCATGGCGGCATAGTCGATCGGCCCGGACCGATCGTGCGTGATCAGAAAACAGCTGTCGGACTGCGCCAGGACATACGCGAGGTCTCGCGAACGGAACCGCGTGTTGATCGGCACGAGCACCGCGCCGATCTTCTGGACGGCAAAGGAGATGAAGATCCACTCGTCGCTGTTGTTGAGCCACAAGGCGACGTGCTCGCCGGGCCTGACTCCGGCGGCGATCAGTCGCCGGGCCGCCTCGTCGATGCGCGCCGCGACCTCGCGAAACGTGTAGCGCGATGCACCGAACACCAGCGCCTCGCGGTCCGGCAGGCGGGCCGCGACCTCGTCCGCAAGATCGCCGAAGCGACGATGCCGATCAGCCGTCATGGCGCGCGATCCTCGCTGCTCTTGGGCTCATTAACACCGCCGCGGCTTCGGCGATCAATGCACCGCATCCAACCCTGCCACGGGAATAGCAGAAGAATCCTGGCGTCGCGTGCGGACCAGGCGCCGCGCATCGTCCAGGCGGCCCACGTTGAGGTAGGCCTTGAGCAGCGTGAACGTCACCAGATCGTGCTGCGCACGACTGCCGCCAATTCGTTCGCTTTCGCCCGCGAAAGGTTCAAGCGCGTCGATCGCGGCGGGAAAGTCTCTCTGCTCGAACGCGACGAAGCCGCGCGACAGGGCAGGCAGGTAAGGACCGGACGGGTATCGTCCTTCGCCCGCCAGCGCCTCCATCTGCTGGACGCGCGCGCTCAGCCCGCCGTCATCCGCGGAGACGGCTTGCGCCAGGATGACGTGCAGGTCCGCCAGCCCACTGCCCGGTTTGGGCAGCGCGCTGCCCGCGTAGTCGTGCATCGCGCGCCAGGCCATCGCGTCGCGCGGGTGCCCGGCGAGTTCGGCCCGCCACAAGAACGCCGTGCCATCCGACATTTTCTGTTGCGGCCCGCCGCTATGCCGGTCGAGCGAGAAGTTCTCGCGAAAAAGCCGGAACGCCTCCGCCGCGTTGTCGGCTTCGAGTTCGCCAAGTGCCAGATGCCAATTCAGATGGCCGTAGAAAAATCCCTCACGCGGATAGGTGGCGAGCCAGGACGCCAGGAAGCTGCGTGCCGCTGCAGGCTTGCCTTCCTCGTAACACACGTGCGTGAACCCATGCGCGCCATGCGCGTTGTTCGGATTGAGGGAAATGGATCGCTCGATCTTCACGCGGGCAGGCGCGTGCTGCCCGTCCTCCGACAGCGCCATGGCATGATGGGCCAGAAACCAGAAATCATCGCCGTAGTGCGTCGCGAGGCTGTCCAAGAGGTCGGCGATCTGGTGCTTCTGCCCGATCTGGCCGGAGGCGCCGATGAGGCCGTTCGGGTTGGCGGCGGTGCTGAGCACCAGGGCGTCGCGCGGCCAGCTTGCAAGGTGCGTATGCAGCGCCGCGATTGCGGGTTCGGTTCGGCCGGCGAACACCAGATCAAGGAAGGCGATCTGGCTGGCCTCCCGCGCCGGCAAACCGGCGGCCACCGTCTTGGCTCCCTCGAGGCATGCTCGCGCGGCCACGACGTTGCCTTCCCTCATCAGCACCTGCGCCTTGCCGGCGTGGGCCAGGGCGAAGCCGGGATCGGCTGCAATGGCGCGGTCGAAGGCCTCGATCGCGCCGGGATAGAGCGTCAGCAGAAGATCACAGCCCCGGACATAGGCGTCGCACGCGACAGCGGACGCGCTGGACAAGGGAAGGCCGTAACGGTCTGCCGGCATGATGGATCCTCCCCGCTTTATAGCGAATCCTACCATTCTCATTCGCCGGAGGCAGCGCTGTATCCGGCATGGCGATGGCTATAAGCCCGATAAGACGGGATGCGGTCGGGTCGGGCGACGGCACGATACGGCGGCTCTCCCCTACGCAGACCTGCACTTAGGTAAACCCGCATTGACGTTTACGTAAACGTTAACTATGACGCTTGCACGATGTCTGTCGCCGCCCCTCCGGCCGCCTCAACGGCCAAGAGTTCAGCACCGCGCGACCCGCAGCGCATTTATAGTATCGCCGAGCTCTCTCGCGAGTTCGCGATCACGCCGCGCACCATCCGCTTCTATGAGGACGAGGGGCTGATCAAGCCGCGCCGGCAGGGCCTGACCCGGCTCTACAGCGCGGGCGATCGCGCTCGGTTGAGCTGGATACGCCGTGGTCAGAGGCTTGGTTTCAAGCTCGCAGAGATACGAGAACTGCTCGACCTCTATCAGGTAGACCGCACCGGCCTGCAGCAGATGCGCGAGCTTTTGCGCCGCAGCCGGCTGCACATCGCCGACCTCGAGCGTAAGCGTAGCGACCTCGATGCACACATAAACGAGTTCAAGGAAGTCGAAGCCCAGGTGAGCGCCGAGCTGCGCCATCGCGGCGTCGATCCGGAGAGCGACTGAGGAGGAAAGAATGGCCGTCTACAAGGCGCCGCTGAAGGACATCAACTTCGTGCTGAACGAGGTGCTCGACGTCTCGACGCTGGCCAAGCTGCCGGGCTACCAGGACGCCACGCCCGACACCATCCAGGCCATCCTCGAGGAAGCGGCCAAGCTCTGCGAGAACGTGCTGTTTCCGCTCAATCGCAGCGGCGACGAGGAAGGCTGCACCTACGAGAACGGTGTCGTGCGCACGCCCAAAGGTTTCAAGCACGCCTATGACATGTTCCGCGAGGGCGGCTGGACCGCCGTGACCTGCGATCCCGAGTATGGCGGCCAGGGCCTGCCGGCGACGGTGGGCTTCGCGCTGCAGGAGATGTTCACCGCGTCGAACCAGGCCTTCGCCATGTATCCCGGCCTGAGCCACGGCGCCTACGAGGCATTGTCGCGTCACGGCTCGGACGCGCTCAAGAAGGCCTATCTGCCCAAGCTGACCGACGGCAGCTGGACGGGCACGATGTGCCTGACCGAGCCCCATTGCGGCACCGACCTCGGCATGCTGCGCACCAAGGCCGAGCCACAGGCCGACGGCAGCTACTCGATCACCGGCACCAAGATCTTCATCTCCGCCGGCGAGCACGATCTCGCCGAGAACATCCTGCACCTCGTGCTGGCGCGCCTGCCGGATGCGCCGGGCGGCACCAAGGGCATCTCACTCTTCCTGGTGCCCAAGTTCATTCCCAAGGCCGACGGCAGCGTCGGCGAGCGCAACGGCATCCGCTGCGGCGCCATCGAGCACAAGATGGGCATCAAGGCCAACGCCACCTGCGTCATGAATCTCGACGGCGCCAAGGGCTGGCTGGTCGGCGAGCTGAACCGCGGCATGCCGGCGATGTTCGTGATGATGAACGCGGCCCGCCTCGGCGTCGGCATGCAGGGGCTGGGCATCGCCGAGACTTCGTACCAGAGCGCGCTCGCCTATGCGCGCGACCGCCTGCAGGGCCGCTCGCTCACCGGGCCGAAGAATGCGTCGGGTCCGGCCGATCCCATCATCGTGCATCCCGACGTGAGGCGCATGCTGATGATCCAGAAGTCGTTCACCGAGGCCGCCCGCGCGCTGTCGCTGTGGGTCGGCATGCTGATCGACGAGGCGCACAGCCATCCCGACGCCGACAAGCGTGCCGCCGCCGACGATCTCGTGCAGATGCTGACGCCGATCATCAAGGCGTATTTCACCGACATGGGCAGCGAGTGCGCCAACCTCGCCGTGCAGACCTATGGCGGCCACGGCTACATCCGCGAGAACGGCGTCGAGCAGCTGGTGCGCGACGCGCGCATCACCCAGCTCTACGAGGGCACCAACGGCATCCAGGCGCTCGACCTGGTGGGCCGCAAGCTGCCGATGAAGGGCGGGCAGGCGGCGCAGCGGCTTTTAGGCGAGATGAGCGCCTTCGTCGCCGCCAACAAGGCCAACGACAAGATGAAGGAGTTCGTCGAGCCGCTGGAGAAGGCGCTGGGCCGCGTCCAGGACGCGGCGCTCTTCCTGATGCAGAACGCCATGAAGAACCCCGACGAGGCCGGCGCCGCAGCGACCGATCTCTTGCGCCTGATGGCGCTCACGGCGATGACCTACATGTGGGGCCGCATC
>DATHNU010000398.1:0-2631 GCA_035485695.1 Reyranella sp.
GGAACTCGAGACTGCGGGCGTCTGCGGCTTGAGCCTCGAGGACACCGACCTGCCGACGCCTCACGGCACGACCAAGCCGCGCCTCACCTCGATCGCCGAAGGCGTCGGCAAGATGAAGGCCGCGCTCGCCGGCCGTCAGGACCCGGCGCTCTGCATCGCCGGCCGCACCAGCGCCATCTCGATCAGCGACCTCGACGACGCCATCGCGCGCGGCAAGGCCTACGAAGAGGCCGGCGTCGATGCGCTGTTCTTCGTCAGCGTCAAGACGCGGGCGCAGCTCGATGCGATTTCGGCCTCGACCAGGCTGCCGCTGATCCTGGGCGGCGGCACGCCTGAGCTTTCCGACCTGGCCTATCTCGGCGCGCGCCGGGTGCGCATCGCATTGCAGGGGCACCAGCCCTTCGCCGCTGCGATCAAGGCGGTTCACGACACGCTGAAAGCGCTCCGTGAGGGGACCCCGCCGTCGAAGCTGCAAGGCGTGGCGGATGCCGAGCTGATGAAGCGCGTGACGCGCGACGCCGACTACACGAAGTGGACGAAGGATTTCTTGGGCGGCTGACAGGCAATTGTCGTCCTGAGCGCAGCGAAGGACCTCATCGCCGCTTGCAACCGGCATGAGATTCTTCGCTTCGCTCAGGATGACATTACGTCGTCGGTATCAACGTCACCGCCACGCCGTAGGAGTGCGATTCGCCGCCCAGGATCACGCCGCGCAACGGGCTCACGTCGGAGAAGTCGCGGCCCCAGGCGACGGCGACATGGTCTTCCTTGGCCACCAGGTCGTTGGTGGGATCGAGCTGCACCCAGCCGACCTGCTCGCCACACCACACGGCCACCCAGGCGTGGCTCGCATCGGCGCCGCGCAGCGCGGCCTCCTCCTTGGAGTGTACGGTGCGGATGTAGCCCGAGATGTAGCGGGCGGCGAGGCCGTGGGCGCGCAGCGCGGCGATCTCGACATGGGCGAAATCCTGGCAGACGCCCGCTTTGCCGGCGAACACCTCGCCGAGCGGCGTGCTGATGTCGGTGGCGCCGGGGTGATACTCGAAATCCGCCTTGATGCGCGAGGTGAGCTCGCGCGCTGCGGCGAGGATCGGCCGGCCAGGCGTGAATGACTTGGCGCCGTAAACCTTGAGCGCGTCGACCGCCGGCACGAGTGGCGAGTCATAGACGAACTCGCTGGCTTCCACCGGCACTGGGAAACCGTCACCCGAGAGTTCGGTGCGGATTTCCTCCCACGGCGGCGTCGCGTCGGCCGGCGGCGGATCGGTAAAGCTCACCTCGATCGCGGCGCGCACCTCGATGTCGAAACGCTTGTGCGGCTTGTCGATGCGATAGATGTCGATGTGGTTGCCGTAGTGGTCGAGATGCTGGACCGCCAGCGCCGGCACGGGGTTGGTCTCGATGCTGATCGAGGTGATCTTCTGTCCGGCGAACGCGCGCGCGCGCAAATGGGCGATGTGATGCGCCGAGTCGACACTGCTGGCGTAGGTGTAGGATGTACGATGCGAGAGCAGGTACTTCACGGCTGACCTCCTCAAGCCGTCGAGGAACCCACGGCCTGCGCCGCCGGAACGTGGGAGAAATAGGCCCGGGTGATCGCCTCGGAGAGCTGATCGAGCTTGTGGTCGGTATCGGTCGCGATGTCGCGCAGCATGGCCAGCGCCAGGCCCTCATGCCGCCACACCTGCTCGTCGCCGGCGAACTGTCGGACGGCGGCGTTGAGGTCGTGATCGAGCGACGGGGGCAGCGGTGGCACCTGCACGCCCGAGACGCGTGCGAGATAGTCGAGATGGCCATCGATGGCGCGAAGCTGGAAAACCAGCGAGCGCGGGTTGCTGTCGTCCAGCATCACGAGGTCGAGCACCGGCGCGGGCTGGAGTTGGCCGAGATATCGCGTGCGGTAGGTGATCGTGCTGTCGCAAAGTTCCAGCGCCACCCACATCGCAGCGTCCCAGTCGATCGGCGACTGGGTGAAGGGGGCGAGCGCCCCGGTCACGACGAACTTCGCCCGCTCCAGCCTTCGTCCGAGATCGAGGAAACGCCAGCCCGTGCCGCGCGTCATGTTTTCCTGGGCGAGACCCGACAGGATGGCGACGAAGCGCACGATGTCGTCGAGCGCGGCCAGCAGCGGATCGAGGTTGCCGCGCGCCGCCCGCAGGCGCTGGCGCACTTCGGTCATCACCGGGCCGGCCGCAGTGATCATGTCGACGGAGAAGCGGTCGCGCATCGAGCTGGTCAGGCGCTGGATGCCATCGAGCACGGTGATCAGCCCGCTATCGTCGGTGGCGATGGCGCCCAGGCCCTGCTGGAAGGCGGCATTCTCCGGCGCCGACAGCGCCGCGGCACGGTCCATGAGGTCGGCCTGACTCAACAGGCGGCCGAGCAGGCGAAGCTCGATCGCATCACGCGGGCTCACGGCGCCCTGCGCCACCTTGGTGGCGGTGGTGCGCAACAGGCGGGCGTCGTTGTCCAGGCGTTCGATGTAGCGGCCCAACCAGTAGAGATTGTCGGCGACGCGGCTTTGCAGGTCGGCGCCGCCGCGCTCGACGGCGAGCTGATGGAAGCGCCGGGTCGAGGGGACCTGCACGTCGGCCGCATCCTCGGCCAGCACCCAGACATCCTTCAGGGTGC
>DATHNU010000399.1:0-8783 GCA_035485695.1 Reyranella sp.
AGCGGGCCACGGGTGCGCAGCTGGCCAGAAGCTGGGGCGGCCAATGGATTTCGCTGTCGAGCGAGGTCATGCCGACGATGGGCGAGTACGAACGCGGCTCGACCGCCGTGGTCAACGCCTACATCGCGCCCAAGGTGACGAGCTACCTCAGCGCGCTCGACGAGCAGCTCCGCCAGTTCGGCCTGCCGCGCTCCCTGCTCCTGCTGCAGAGCAATGGTGGCGCCGTATCGGTCGCGCAGGTGGCGACCCGTCCCGTGATGCTGGTCCTGTCCGGCCCGGCCGCCGGCGTCGGCGCGCTGAAAGGCTGCACCGCGCCCGGCGAAGCGGCCAACCTGATCTCGATGGAGATCGGCGGCACCAGTTGCGACGTCATGGTGATGGCCAAGGGCGACGTGCCGGTGGCCGACCAGCTCACCATCGACGGCTACCACCTCACCACGCCATCGGTCGAAATCCACACCGTGGGCGCAGGCGGCGGCGCCATTGCCTGGGTCGACGATGCGGGCCTGCTGCATGTCGGCCCGCAGGGCGCCGGCGCGCGGCCCGGACCGGCCGCCTACGGGCTGGGCGGCGAGCACCCGACCGTCACCGACGCGCAGCTCGTGCTGGGACGCCTGCACCCCGGCCCGCTGGCCGGGGGCGCCGTCACGCTCGACGGCGCGCTGGCACGCAATGCGGTCGAGACCAAACTCGCCGGGCCGCTCGGCCTCTCGGTCGAGGATGCCGCGGCCGGCGTGATTCGCCTGCTGGAGCAGAACCTGCTGCATGCCGTGGAGCGGCTCAGCATCGAACGCGGGCACAATCCCGCGACCTTCACCCTGGTCGCCGCGGGCGGTGCCGGCCCGATGCACGGCAGCGCCGTGGCGCGGGCGCTGGGCTGCAGCCGCGCGCTGCTGCCGCGCGCCGCCGGCGCCTTCTGCGCGCTGGGCATGCTGCAGTCCGACGTGCGGCAGGACTACCTGCAGGTCTTCGTGGCCGATCTCGACAGGCTCGACCGCCCCGCCCTCGACGCGGGCTTCGCCCAGCTTGAGACGCGCGCCCGTGACGCGCTGTCCCGCGACGGTTTTGGCGCCGCCGACTCCGCGATCGAACGCGAAGTCGACCTGCGCTACGACGGCCAGCAATGGCCGGTCCGGGTCGCCGTGAATGGCGTGGGCTTCGACGCCGTCGCCGCCCGCCAGGCCTTCGAAACCGAGCATCAGCGCCTGTTCGGCCACATCCAGCCCGGCGGCCGGATCGACATCACTGCGCTCCGTGTCGTCGGCCGCGGCCGGCTCGACTGGACGCCGCCGGCGATGCGCTCAGCGCAGACCGCGAACCCGGCGCCGCGCGAACAGCGCAAGGTCTGGATCGATCCGATGCACGGCTGGCGCGAGGTGCCGATCTACGACGGCGCGGACCTCCGCCCCGGCTGCACGCTCGATGGCCCGCTGCTGATCGAGGAACGCACCATGACGGCCTTCATCGGCCCGCGCGACCGGCTCGAGGTCGACGCGCGCGACGACTTTCTGGTTCACGTCGATGCCTTGGAAACAGGTTGAGGGGGCCTAGCCTGATGAGCACCATACCCGCCGATCCCGTTGCGCTCGATCCCGTCACCCTGGCCCTCGTGCAGAACCGGCTCGATCACATCTCGCACCAGATGGGCTGGGTGATGACGCGCACGGCGCGCTCGCCGATCTTCAGCCAGAGCCACGACTTTTCCTGCTTCATCGCCGATGCCCGCGGCACCTTGATCAGCCAGGCCGACGGCATCCCGATCCACACCGGCGGCGGCGGCTTCGCCGTGCGCGCCATCCTGCGCGACTTCAAGGACGCCAGCTCATCTCCAGGAATTCACCCGGAAGACGTCTTCCTGCTGAACGACCCTTACACCGCCGGCGGCAACCATCTGCCCGACTGGGTGATCGCGCGGCCGGTGTTCGCTGCCGGAAAACTTGTCGCCTTCGCCTGCAACCGCGCCCATCAGGCCGACATCGGCGGCGGTGCAGCCGGGACCTATAACTCGGCCGCCACCGAGATCTTCCACGAGGGCATCCGGCTCCCGGTGCTGAAACTGATCGAGGGCGGCAAGACGCGCGACGACCTGTGGCGCCTGCTGCTCATAAACACCCGCCTGCCCGAGGCGCTCGACGGCGACCTGCGCGCCATGATCGGCTCGACCCGGATCGGCGCCGAACGCCTGGCACTGCTGGTCGAGGAGCTGGGCGCCGACCGCGCCGACGCCTTCTTCGAAGGCGTGCTGGACCATGCCGACCGCCGCTTCCGCACCTGCATCGACCGCCTGGCCGAAGGCGTATGGCGCGCCGAGGAATCGGTCGACAACGACTGCTTCGAGCCGATCGACGGCAGGATCGCCGTCACCCTCACGGTGAAGGACCGGCGTCTGATCGTCGACTTCGACGGCACCTCGCCGCAGATCCGCGGCTTCAAGAACAGCTCGGTCGCCAACAGCACCTCGGCAGTGTTCATGGCGCTCGCCTCGTTCTTCGAGCCCGACCTGCCCAAGAACGAAGGCGCCTTCCGCAGCGTCGAGATCCGGCTGCCCGAAGGCACGCTCGTGAACGCGCGGGCGCCGGCGGCGATGACCATGAACACGGTGTTCGTGGCGCACGAGATCGTCCATGTCATGTGGAAGGCGCTGGGCCAGGCACTGCCCGAACGCGCCTCGGCCGGCTGGTCGAAGGCGGTGCACGCGGTCACGGCCGGCCTGCGCGCCGACGGAGGGCGCTACGTGATGTATCAATGGGCGGGTGCGCCGGCCGGTGGCGGCGTCGAAGGCCGCGACGGCTTCCATCTCATCGGCCATCTCATCACCCTGGGCGGCCTCACCCTGCCCAACCTCGAAACCTACGAGCACCTTTATCCGGTTCGCTTCCGCCGCCAGGAGATGCGCTGCGACAGCGCCGGCCCCGGCCGCTTCCGCGGCGGCGCCGGCTGCGACTACGAGGTGGAGATCTTCACCCCCGCAGACTACGCCTTCCGCGGCGAAGGCGTGGGCGCGCCCTCGAGCTTCGGCGCCGCTGGCGGCCGCGCCGGCTCGGGCGGCGAAGTCGTCCTCACCCTGGCCGACGGTAAGCGCATCCAGGCGCCGAAATACGGTGTCGAACGGCACGGGCCGGGCATTTATCGTGCGCTCTCGCCGGGCGGCGGCGGCTATGGCGATCCCAGGACGCGCGATCCGGCCCGAGTCCTGCGCGACGTGCGCGACGGCGTTGTGAGCAGAGGCGTCGCCGAGCGCGATTACGCCGTGGCGATCGCCGCTGATGGACGCAACGTCGACGAGGCGCGCACGGCCGCACTCAGGACCTAGCCGTCTTGCCTCATGTCTTGCCGGACCGCGGGCCTCCAGGCCCGCATCTTCATCGTCTATACAACGACATGGGCGGGCCGGGAGGCCCGCGGTCCGGCGAGAGCCATTGTGCCTGCTCGCTGCAGGATCATCGCCTTAGTGCCCGCCAAGAGTAGCCGGACGCTAGCCGTCCGGGATGATATTCTGGGATCGTAAGCCGCGACGCATGCGGCACCGGCCATGGCGCCTGGAAGCGGAAGGTAGACTCGATATGACAACTGGCTCGGAAGCGCCGAAGGAATCCCTCTCCTCCTTGGCCACGGCACTCGGCGCATCGCTGAAGGCAATCGATGACGACTATAGCGAGGAGATGCGCGAAATGCGCGAGATCTTCGCAGAGGCCAAGAAGGAAGCGGAAAAGCACGAGCCGAACATGGAGAAGCTCAAGGCCCTGTTGGCCGACGGCAACAAGATGGTCCAGACCTTCGCAGCGCTCGATCCGCTCTGGCAGGGCGTGCAACGCGTGTCACGGATGTTCGGCATCCTGTAGCGGCGGGCCTGCGCGCCGCAGGGAGTAGCATCGGCGCCCGGCAAAGGAGGCGGCGGCATGCGCGGGAAATACCTTGCGATCCTGGTCGCGGTCCTCGTCGTGGGCCTGATCCTGCTCGAGCGCATGGGCAACACCCTGGTCGACTGGCTGTGGTTCTCGTCGATCGGCTATGAGGGCGTCTTCTGGACGATCTTCACCGCCCGCACCGTTCTCTTCCTCGTCGTCTTTGCCGTGTCGACCGGCGCGTTCTGGCTCTCCGGAGGACTGGCGCTCCGCTTCGCCCGGCAACCGGCGGCGTGGCCGGCGCGCGCGGCCTTTTCAGCGGGAGCGCCGCAAACCTCACTGCAGCTTCTCGGCGGCTACGTGTCGCCGCACGTCTCCGGTCGCCTGCTTGTCGTGGGCGCCGCGATCCTGCTCGGCCTGCTGACCGCTTCGATCGAGCTCTCGAACTGGGAGGTGGCGCTTCGCTTCCTTCACCAGGTGCCCTACGGCGAGAGCGATCCGGTCTTCGGCAAGGACATCGGCTTCTATCTCTTCTCGCTGCCGGCCTATGTCGCCCTCAAGAACTGGCTGCTGCTGGTGCTGTTCTTCAGTGCCGTCCTGGCCGGCGGAGTCTATTGGGTCCAGGGCGACATCGAGTTCGACAAGCCGCCGCGCGGCCTGTCGCCCGCCGCCCTCGTCCACGGCTCGCTGCTGCTCGGCCTGTACTTTGCGGTCAAGGCCTGGTCCTACACGCTCGATCGCTTCCTGCTGCTTTACAGCGACAACGGCGTCGTCGTCGGCGCGGGCTACACCGACCTGCATGTCAGGCTGCCGATCCTGTGGTTCCTGGTCGGACTGGCCATCCTGTGCGCCATCGCCGCAGGAGCCAACGTGCGATGGCGGACCTGGCGCCTTCCGGCGGCAGCGATGCTGCTGCTGTTCGCCAGCTCGATCGTGGTCTCCGGGCTGTTTCCCGCGCTGTTCAACCGCTTCTATGTGAAGCCGAGCGAGTTACAGCTCGAGACGCCTTTCATCGAGCGCAACATCGCGTTGACGCGACAGGCCTACAACCTGCGGCAGATCGAAGTTAAGCCGTTCCAGGCGGAGGAAAGGCTGAGCTTCGCCTCGCTCGAGGCCAACCGTCCGACCGTCGACAACATCCGACTGTGGGACGTGCAGCCGCTGATGAGCACCTATGCCCAGCTGCAGGAGATCAGGACCTACTACAGATTTCTCGACATGGACATCGACCGCTATCGGCTGGACGGCGCCTACCAGCAGGTGATGCTGTCGCCGCGCGAGCTCGACCCCGCGCTGCTGCCGGCCAACGCACAGACCTGGGTCAACCTGCATCTGCTCTTCACCCACGGCAACGGCGTGGTGATGTCGCCGGTGACGCAGAAGAGCAACGAAGGCCTGCCGCTCTTCTACTTGCAGGACATCCCGCCGGTCGCCACCGGCGGGCCCGCCGTCCGCGAGCCACGCCTCTATTTCGGCCAGGCCGAGGAGCGCTATGCGATCGTCAAGGGCAGCACGCCCGAGTTCGACTATCCCAAGGGCAAGGACAACGTCTATGCCGCCTACGACGGCGCCGACGGCGTGGCCATCGGCGACACGGCGCGGCGCGGCCTGTTCTCCTGGTACTACAGCGACCCCAACATCCTGCTCACCGAATACATCACCGCTGAAAGCCGGATCCTGCTTCATCGCAACATCCAGGACCGGGTGCGCACGATCGCCCCTGTCCTGCGCCTCGACCACGATCCCTATATCGTGGTGAGCGGCGGGCGCCTGTTCTGGATGCAGGACGCCTACACCACCAGCGAGTGGTTTCCCTATGCCCAGCCGCAATCCTCGGGCGGCCTCAACTACATCCGCAACTCGGTCAAGGTGGTGATCGACGCCTACAACGGCTCGGTGGACCTTTATGTCAGCGACCCCGACGATCCGATCATCAAGACCTACCAGCGCATCTTCCCAGGCCTGTTCAAGCCGCTGGCGGCCATGCCGTCGGACCTCCAGCGGCACATCCGCTACCCCGAGGATCTGTTCCTCGTCCAGGCGCAGCTCTACCGCACCTATCACATGGACAGGGCGGAGGTTTTCTACAATCGCGAGGACCTCTGGCAGTTCCCGCGCCAGCCCTCCGACAGCGACGGCCTTCTGGGTCGCGACGCCCAGCGCATGGCGCCCTACTATATGATCATGCGGCTGCCCGGAGAGCCGCGCGCCGAGTTCGTGCTCATGCTGCCGATGGTGCCGAGCCAGCGCGAGAACATGATCGCCTGGCTGGCGGCGCGCTGCGATCCGCCCGACTACGGCAAGCTCGTGGTCTACGAATTCCCCAAGGACAAGCAGGTCTTCGGGCCGTTCCAGATCGAGGCGCGCATCCAGCAGAACACCGACATCTCGCAGCAGATCTCGCTGTGGAACCAGATGGGCTCGAGGGTCATCCGCGGCCATCTCCTGGTGGTGCCGATCGAGAACTCGATTCTCTACGTCTCGCCGCTCTACCTGCGCGCCGCGACCGGCCAGCTGCCGGAGCTGAAGCGCGTGATCGCCGCCTACGGCGATCGCGTGGTGATGGAGGAAACGCTGGGCGCCGCGCTGGCGGCGCTCTTCAAGGACACCGCTCCGCCGCCAATACGCCCTGCCGAGGCGGGTGCCGCCGCGTCGGCCGGTCCGGCGGATGCGCGTGCCCGCGAGGCGCTCATGCATTATGACCGGGCCATCGAGCGCCTGAAGGCGGGCGATTTCAGCGGCTTCGGCGCGGAGCTCGAGACGCTGCGGCCGCTGCTCGAGGCACTCGGCCGGCCGAACGGAGGCCATTAGCGATCGCTTAGTATGTCATTGCTGGGGGCGCGCCACTCCAGTGGCGCGCCCCCAGCAAGGCGACGAACTGCTAGGATCGGCCGGTATCGACGGCGCCTCCACCCCGGGCGCCGAAGGAGGCAAGCGTTGAGTGTTATCGAGACAAGGCACGACCAGATGTTCCCGGTGCTCTCGGCGGCGCAGATCGAGGTCGCGCGCCGCTTCGCCAGCGGTCCGCCGCGCCGCTTCGAGCCGGGCGCCGTCATGGTCGAGGTCGGCGAGCGGGCCGCGCCGATCTGGCTGGTGCTTGCCGGATCGATCGAGGCCTCGTGGCGCGATGGCCTCGGTCATGAGACCGCGATCAGCAGCGAGAGCCCGGGGCAATTCTCCGGCGAGATCAGCCAGCTCGCCGGTCACACCTCGCTGGTGGTGGTACGCGCGGGGCCTGAGGGCTGCACCGCTATCCCGTTCGACCCGGCCCATCTGCGGGCGCTCATCATCGGCTCGGCGGATATCGGCGAGATCGTGATGCGCGCCTTCATCCTGCGTCGGGTCGGGCTGATCGAGACCGACCGCTCCGGCTCGATCCTGATCGGCCACGCCGACATGCCGGACGTCGTGCGGCTGCAAGGCTTCCTGACGCGCAATGGCTTTCCCGTCTCCGTCCTCGACGCCGCCGGCGATCCCGAAGCGCGCGCGCTGGTCGAGCGGCTGGGCATTCACGACGACGAGCAGCCGCTGCTGCTCTGCCCCAATGGCACCGTCCTGCGCCGGCCGACCAACGAAGAGGCCGGCAGGTGCCTGGGCCTCACCCCCACGCTCGATCCCAACCGGCTCTACGACGTGGCGGTGGTGGGTGCCGGCCCGGCCGGGCTCGCCACCGCCGTCTACGCCGCTTCCGAAGGGCTTTCGGTGCTGGTGCTCGACCAGCGCGCCATCGGCGGCCAGGCCGGCGCCTCGGCCCGCATCGAGAACTACCTGGGATTTCCCACCGGCATCTCGGGCCAGGCCCTGGCCGGACGCGCCTATAACCAGGCGCAGAAGTTCGGTACCGAGCTCGCCATCCCGCTCGAAGTCGAGCGCCTCGAATGCGACGATCGCAACGGCCCGCTGCGCGTGCAGCTGAGCAGCGGCGACCTGATGCAGGCGCGCACCGTCGTCATCGCCTCGGGCGCGCGCTACCGCCGGCCCGACATCCCGAACCTCGCCACCTTCGAAGGCGCGGGCATCTCCTACTGGGCCTCGCCCATCGAGGCTAAGCTGTGCGAGGGCGAGGAGATCGCCCTGGTGGGCGGCGGCAATTCCGCCGGCCAGGCGGTCGTCTTCCTGGCCGCAAAGGTGAAGCAGCTTCACCTGATCATCCGCGGCAAGAGCCTCGAAGCCTCGATGTCGCACTACCTGATCGAGAGGATCGCGGCACTGCCCAACGTGACGCTCCATGCCGGCACGGAAGTGATCGGCCTGGAAGGAGACCGCGCGACGGGCCTTTCCGGCGCCATCTTCCGCGACCGCGCCACCGGCGCCCAGCGTCGCTGCGAGCTGCGCCACCTGTTCCTATTCATCGGCGCCGATCCCAACACCGGCTGGCTGCAGGGCTGCGTCGAGCTCGACGGAAAAGGCTTCGTCCTCACCGGCAAGGACGCAGCCGGCGGCCCCTTGACCTTGCCGCTCGAAACCAGCCGTCCGCGTGTGTTCGCCGTGGGCGACGTGCGCGGCGGCTCGACCAAGCGGGTCGCCGCCGCCGTCGGCGAGGGTGCGGCGGTCGTGGCGCAGATCCATGCATCGCTCGCGGAATGACCTGGGGAGAGCCGCGGTCACATCGACGTTTGCAGCGCCGGCAAGACACCGCGTCCCGCAATCCGGCTGAGCTCGCCCGTCATCACCAACGAAGTGGCGCTCTCGATGTCGGCAGAAAAGTACCGGTCGTCGGACAGGCCGGGCACCCGGCTCCGCAACAAGGCACGAACCGCCTCGAGCTTGGCGCTGGATTCCAACGGCGCATGGAAGTCGCAGGCTTGTGCCGCCGCCAGCAGCTCGATGCCGATGACGTTGCCGACATTGGCCGCCATCTCGAGGAGACGGCGCGCGCCGTGCGCCGCCATCGACACATGGTCTTCCTGGTTGGCCGATGTCGGGATGGAATCCACG
>DATHNU010000400.1:0-2386 GCA_035485695.1 Reyranella sp.
ACTGGACGCGATCGATGCGCTGAAGGCGGGCTTCCCGGCCGGCACGCTGTCGGGGGCGCCCAAGGTGCGCGCCATGGAGATCATCGAGGAGGTCGAGCCGGTGCGTCGTGGCATCTATGCCGGCTGCGCCGGCTACTTCGCGGCCAACGGCTCGATGGATACCTGCATCCTGCTGCGCACCGGCCTGGTGAAGGACAACACCCTGTATGTCCAGGCCGGCGTCGGCGTCGTGGCCGATTCCGACCTCGAGTCCGAGTATCACGAGAGCGTGTTGAAGGCGCGCGCTCTGGTTCGCGCGGCGGAAGAAGCCGTGCGCTTCGCCAGCGCCGGCCAATGGAGCGCCGGCAACACGCGACGCTAGCCGGATATTCTCATGCGGAGCGCGGACCTCCAGGTCCGCATCATGCTCATGAGCGGACCTGGAGGTCCGCGCTCCCCATGAACATGAGCACGCAGGAGAGAACAACCCGAACGGATCGCGCTCTGGTTCGCGCGGCGGAAGAAGCCGTGCGCTTCGCCAGCGCCGGCAGTTGGACGGCCGGCAACACCAGGCGTTAGGCTCCTCCACAATGCAGGGCTATCGCATATAGCGACTGCCCGTCGTCTCGACCGAGGCCCGCAGGGCCGAGTGGAGAGACCTTCTCTCAACGATAAGCCACTTATCGTGGAGAGAAGGTCTCTCCGCTTCGCGCTCCGGTCGAGACGACGGAATTCTTCATATGCGATAGCCCTGCTCCGCAACGGAGGAGACCCCATGTCCGACTGGCAAAAACGCTACCAGCGCCTGCTGTTCGATCGCCCGCATCCCAAAGTGCTGCGGGTGACCATGAACCGGCCCGACAAATACAACGCCACCGATTCGATGATGCACACCGAGCTGGTCAATGTGTGGCGCGACATCGACGGCGACGACACCGTCAACTGCGTGATCATCCAGGGCGCCGGCGGCAAGGTGTTCTCGGCCGGCGGCGATTTCGATCTCATCGAAAAGAACATGAAGGACTACAACGCGCTGCTGCGCACCTGGAAGGAAGCGCGCGACATCGTCTACAACGTCATCAACTGCTCCAAGCCGATCGTCAGCACCATGCGCGGCCCCGCCGTCGGCGCGGGCCTGGTCGCCGGCATCCTGGCCGACGTGTCGATCGCCTCGAAGAAGGCCAAGATCATCGACGGCCATACCCGGCTGGGCGTCGCGGCCGGCGACCACGCCGTGATCGTCTGGCCGCTGCTCTGCGGCATGGCCAAGGCCAAGTACTACCTGCTGCTCTGCGAAGCGGTCGACGGCGAGGAAGCCGAGCGGATCGGCCTGGTGTCGCTGTGCGTCGAGGACGACCAGCTCGAGGCCAAGGGCCTCGAGGTCGCCACCAAGCTCGCCGAGGGGGCGCAGACCTCGATCCGCTTCACCAAGTACGCCCTCAACAACTGGCTGCGCATGATGGGGCCTTCGTTCGACGCCTCGACAGCGCTCGAGATGCTGGGCTTCATGGGCCCCGAGGTGAAAGAAGGCCTCGCCTCGCACCTGGAGAAGCGCAAACCCAAGTTCGACCCCTACTCGCCCCTCTGAAGGAGCGCACCATGCGTGGACTGGACGGCAAGAACGTCATCGTCACCGGCGGCGGCGGCGCGATCGGCGGCGCCATCTGCCGGAGCTTCGCGGGCTACGGCAGCAAGGTCGGCGTCTTCGACAAGAATCTCGACGGCGCCAACAAGGTCGCGGCCGAGATTGCCAGGCAAGGCGGCAAGGCCTTCGTATCGGGCGTCGACATCACCGACAATGCCGCCGTCGGCAAGGCCATCCAGCAGTTCGAGGCTGAGGTCGGCCCGACCGACGTGCTGGTGAACAACGCGGGCTGGGACCGTTTCGTCAACTTCGTCGACACCACGCCCGATCTCTGGGACCAGATCATCGCCATCAACCTGCGCGGGCCGCTCAACATGTCCCACTACGTGCTGAAGGGCATGGTGGCGCGCGGCAGTGGCCGCATCGTCAACATCGCGTCGGACGCCGGCCGTGTCGGCTCGTCGGCCGAGGCGGTCTATTCGGCCTGCAAGGGCGGCATCATCGCCTTCACCAAGACGGTGGCGCGCGAGGTGGCGCGCAAGGGCATTACGCTCAACTCCGTCTGCCCTGGCCCGACCGATACGCCCCTGCTGGCGGCGGTAGCCGGCGCCGACGAGCGCGGCCAGAAGATCCGCGCCGCGCTGGTGAGCGCCATCCCGATGAAGCGCGTCGGCCAGCCCGAGGACATCCCGGGCGCGGTCTGCTTCCTCGCCAGCGACGACGCGTCCTTCATCACCGGCCAGACGATCAGCGTGTCGGGCGGCTTGACCATGCACGGCTAAGCGGCGGAGACTCGGCGTCATGCCCGAGGTGCAGTGGCTG
>DATHNU010000401.1:0-5814 GCA_035485695.1 Reyranella sp.
GGGACGGATTCTCGGCCGGGCGGCCCGCAAGCCTCGACCCAATGCGGCGGAGAAGCGCGTGCAGTTGGCTTGCCTCGGCCCTGGAGATTCCAAGCTGCAGGTCGTCATGGATCCTCCTCGTCAGGCCTTCGATGCGCTCGACGATCGGCAGGGCCTTGGAGGTGAGCCGCAGGACATGAACGCGGAGATCATCGGGGTCGGGCCTGCGCACGACCAAGCCGGCCGCCTCCAGCCGGTCGAGCAGGCGAACGAGCGAAATCGGCCTGATGTCGAGGATGCGAGCCAGGGTGGCCTGATTGACCCCTTCGTGCCGCGCCAGATGGCTGAGGACAACGCATCGTGCGCGGGTCATCCCCGGAAACCGGGCGCGCACCTCGCTGTCAAAGTGCCTGGACCACAGCCGGCCAGTCTCGTGCAGCAGACGAACAACTGCCCGGAGATCATCCGTGCCGGAATCATTCCTGCTGGAATCATCGGTATCGGAATCATCCGTGCCGGAACCGCCGGGCGCCTGCAAGGCCCGCCGGGCAGCCGCGGTCTCCTGCACCAGATGGCGGATGGCCGCTTCGTTGGTCCGGTCGCTGCGCATGAGCTGCTGCACGATGGGCTCGGCCAGGAGCTGATCGAGCGTCGGCTCGTCGGACGGCGGCTGGGTGGACGCCGCGCGCAGGGCTGCGCCGCCGTCCGGCCTTTCCTGGGCAGTGGTCGGATACGCCTGCATTATTCCACCACGATCGTGTGATCCGGGCCGCCCCCGCCGGATGGCTTCCTGAAGACAACGAGCAGCGGGAGCACGGCGAGCGTCGCGATCATCAACAGCTTGTAATCGTCGATATAGGCGATGATCTGCGCCTGCTGCGTGACGACGGCATCGAGCGCGGCGCGCCCGGCGGCGGTCAGCGGATTCCAGAACTGGCTGATCACCGGCGCCTCGAACATCCGGTTGACGGCCGTGACGTGCTGCGCGATGTCGGCGTGATTGACCTGCGTGTTCCGGGTCAGCAGGCTGTTCACCACCGAGATGCCGACGCTGGAGCCGATGTTGCGCGACAGGCTGTAGAGACCGGCGCCTTCCGCCCGCGCCGTGGCTGGCAATGTCGACAGGGTGACGACGCTGAGCGGCACGAAGATGAAGCCGAGACCAATGCCCTGGATCACCCCGACGACGATGATGGTCGTCTGCGACACATCCGGCGTCCAGCCTGTCATCGCATGGAACGACCAGGCCGTGAGCCCCAGGCCGGTGCCGAGAAGGAGGCGCGTATCGAGCCGCCCGATCAGCTTTCCGACGACCAGCATGGCGCCCATCGTGCCGACGCCGCGAGGCCCCATCACGATGCCGGCGCTGACGATCGGGTAATTCATGAGATCCTGGAGAAACGGCGGTTGCAGCGCCAGCGAAGCGTAATAAGTAAGGCCGACGATGGCGATGAAGAGCGTGCCGGCGGCAAAGTTGCGGTCGCGGAACAGCGACGGCCGCACAAAGGGTTCGTGCGCGGTGAAGGTATGGATGAGGAACATGTAGAGCGCCGAGGCGCCGATGACGGCCTCGACAGCGATCTCGCGGGAGCTGAACCAGTCGAGTTCCTCGCCACGGTCCAACAGGACCTGCAGGGCGCCGATCGCGAGGCTCAGGGTGCCGAAACCGAACCAATCCAGCTTCGCCGTGGCATCCCGTGCCGTCTCGGACAGAAAAGTCGACAGGCCGAGGAAGGCAAGGACGCCGATCGGCAGGTTGATATAGAAGACATAGCGCCAGCTATAGGCCTCGGTCAGCCAGCCGCCGAGCACGGGCCCCAGAACGGGACCGGCCATCACCGCGACGCCCCAGAGCGCCATGGCTGATCCCTGCCGCTCTTTCGGATTGATGTTGAGCAGGACGGTCTGCGACAGCGGGACAAGTGCCGCGCCGAACATGCCCTGCAGGATCCGGAACAGCACGATCTCGACCAGCGACTGCGCCATGCCGCACAGCATGGAGGCGACGGTGAAGCCGGCGACGGAGAAGAGGAACAGCCGCTTGAGCCCGAACCGTCCGGCGAGGTAGCCGGTCGGCGGCGTCATGATCGCGGCGGCGACGATGTACGAGGTCAGCACCCAGGCGATCTGGTCCTGACTGGCCGAGACGCTGCCCTGAATGTAGGGCAGCGCCACGTTGGCGATGGTCGTGTCGAGCGCCTGCATGAGGGTGGCGAGGATCACGCAGACGGTGATCGCCGCCCGGTTGCCTCCGGCGGGCGCGCGCTCCGCCGCCATCAGGACCGCTGCGGGGCGTGACCGAGCCACGCGGCCAGGAAGTGCGGCAAGCCCCTAGCGTGACCGGTGTCGACCTCGACCTCGACGCTCATCCCGGCGCGCAGCGGCGGCAGGCTTTTGTCGCTCGTGTCGACGCGCACGCGCATCGGGATGCGCTGCACGACCTTCACCCAGTTGCCGCTGGTGTTCTGCGCCGGCAACAGCGAGAACTCCTGGGCCGCCGCCGGACTGATGCTTTCGACCGTGCCGGCCCATTGCCTGTCCGGATATGTATCCACCGACACCACGGCCGGCTGCCCCGCGCGCACGTTCGTCAACTCCGTCTCCTTGGGATTCGCGTCGACCCAGACGTGGTCCGTGGCGACCAAGTAGAAGGCGGTCATCGAGGCCTGGAGATACTTGCCGGGCGCGATCGACGGCACATTCGTCACGATGCCGGCGAACGGCGCCTTGACGACGGTGTGGCTGAGCTGGCGCGCCGCCTCGTCGCGCTGGGCCAGAGCATCGAGATACCGCGGGTTTTGCTCGACCGGGCCATCGGGATCGCCGTTGAGGCTGGCGGCGATCGCAGCGAGTTGCTGGTTGAGAGAGGCAACTTTCTGCCGGGCGTTTTGCAGGTTTCGGTGCGCCGTGTCGTAGGTTGACTGGGATGCAATATGCGCATCGAGGAGATTCCGTTGACGGCCGGACTCGGTGCCGAAATATTCGACGTCGTTTTGAGCCAGCTTGATCTGCGCCTGCATATCCCGGTAGTTCGCCTTCAGCGCGTCCAAGGCGTTCCGGACCATACCGAGCTGTGCATCGGCGCGTTGCAGGGCCAGCCGAAACGGGAGGTCATCGAGGCGGTACAGGACCTGGCCGGCCGCGACATGCTGGTTCTCCGCGACATCGACTTGGCTGACGATGCCGGAGACGTCGGTCGAGAGGCCGACCTTGTCGGCCTCGACATAGGCGTCGTCCATCGACATCACCCGGCCGCCGGCGACATACCAGTATCCGCCGGCGATCAGCGCGAGCGGCAGCAGCGCGAACAGTGCCCAACGCACCCGGCGCCGAGCCGGAGACTGCGGTGTCTTCTTGGGCGCGGCGGGCCGCTCAGCCGGCGTGTCCGAGGGCGTCTCGTCGGGCGCGGTGCGGCGCTGAGCTGGCGCATCCGATGGCTTCTTGTCGAGCGCGACGGGCCGCTCAGCCGGCGCAGCGAATCGCGCTGGTGGGGATTCGGATATTGACGTCGGCGTCTCGGCCGCGACTGGGCGCAGTGCAACCTTTCCTGTGTCCTTGAGCACACGCCCTCCGCCTGATTGTGTGTGTAAGGCCAAGATGTTGATTACGACTGCAAATCAAAATCCCACATCCATTGCACTCGGTATTGAGGAGAATTCAACAATTGGCCGCGGATTCCACGAATGAGAGGGCGATCGCCGGGTTGGTGCATTTCTCTCAGCACCGAGCGCACCAGTTACAGGATTTTCTTTTCCGAACGCGATCGACACCTTCTCTATGACGCACTGCATGCGTCGAAAGGGTCTGTCGTATGATCGTCAACACACCACGACTCCTGGCAATTGCCTTGGCTCAATGTGTCGTGCACAGCTCCGCTGCAGACACTTCAGATTGTCAAGCCGCACTCGACAAGCACCGGGCGGCGCATGTCGCGGTCGTCGGCGCGTCGAAGGACTATGCAAGGTGTATGCGAAGCAACGACTGGAACGAGGATTGCTCGCCGGAATTCGCGACACTTCGAGCCGCCCAGGACAAATTCGAGGCAGCGGTAGCCAGCGTTCAAAGTGGCTGCTCCTAGGCTTAGCGTGGCGGTTGCCGGTCAGTCGCTCGCGAAGGGGTTGTCGACCAAGCCCTTTGCCGGCGCCGGGCCGTGAGGCGCGCGGATCATATCGATGAGGGCGCGCAGAGCGGCCGGAACCTGGTGATGGCTCGGATAGTATAGAAAGAGCCCCTCGAAGCTGGGAGACCAGTCCTCCAACACCCGGATCAGATGCCCTGAGCGCAGAAAGGGCTCGACCAGAGCTTCGGTCGTATAAGCGAGCCCCAGGCCATCGATCGCGGCGCGCACGGCGAGATCGGGCTCGTTGACCATCACTTGGCCATTTACCGAGATCTTCTGTGACTTGCCGTTGCGCTCGAATGGCCACTCGAACACGGCACCATTGGCAGCTCGGCGATATTGCACGCAGCGATGACCGGCGAGATCGTCGGGGACACGCGGCGGGCGCTGCTGCGTAAAGTAGGCAGGTGCGCCAACCACGGCCGTCTTCAACGGTCCCATCACCCGGACGGCAATCATGTCAGCCGCCAGCAGGTACTGCGGCCCAATTCCGGCGTCAAACCCCTTGGCCACGATATCGATGGGCGCCGCGCCCGCCTGGACCTCGAGGTGAACCTCCGGATAGGTCGACAGGAAGCGTTGCCAGATCGGTGCGATTACTGCCACTGCCGCCATATGTATGGCGTAGATCCGCAAACGCCCGAAGGGCCGGCTTCGCTCCTGGTTCAGATTCTCCAACGCGCCGGCAACCTGATCCATCGCCGGTCGCAGCCGCTCCAGCAAACGAAGTCCGGCGTCGGTCAGTGAGACGCTGCGCGTCGTGCGGTTCAGCAAACGTACCTTGAGGCGCTCCTCGAGCTGGCGCATCGAATGGCTGAGCGCAGACGGCGTAACGCCGAGCCGCAATGCGGCTGCCCGAAAGCTCAGCTCATCTGCGACAGCAATGAACGCGGTCAGATCGGCAAGGTCACCGCGATTGGGCATTCCTGAGTTTCCCTCAACACCGAATGCATCGGATATGGGTTTTCGTTCGCAGCTTTCATCAACATCTTCGGCCCACGCCTCGTCAAGCGAGGGTTGTGTGCGGAGGGACAACGGACGAATAGCGGCGGGGACGACGCGATCGCGCGTCGCAATGGAACAGGGAGGGCCATCAATGAGTTTTTACGTCGAATTCACCGCCGCCTCTCATGACGACGCTCTGAGGATCGTCGTCGCCGAGGAATTTTTGCCCGACAGCGCCGATGCTGAAGAACCTAACGATCCAAGGCATTGGCGTCCGCCATCGCCGAGCGCTGGGGGATCTGGCCGCGGCGGTCGACCATCTCGACCGCGGGAGTTGGCGTGAAGACGCGAACGAACTTCAGAAAAATCATCACCATCGTCAGTGCCAGGAGAAACCCAATGCCAAAGCCGTTCACGGCCAGCGTGCCGCCCTCCCTGAAGGCGACCTCCGAAATTTACCAGTTTGCGCCGGCCGTCCGGATCGCGGCGCGCAGCGTCGGCACGTCGTAGAAGATGAAATCGAGCGCGGTGTTGAACAGCCGGCAGGAGCGCACCGCTGGCTCGACGAGCCATTTTGGAAGCTCGAAGGCTGTGAGCGGCAGCTCAGCGATCTTGGTTGGCGGATCGTCCTGCGACGCCGGCAAGTTTGGAATCCTCCAATTCTTCATTACTGGTCCCCCGGGCGTCACGGCCGGAACTCACCGTAACCTCGTCGGTCGCCCTCTACAATGGCAGCCAATTGCTTCGGGGCGACGGACACGACTTGATGG
>DATHNU010000402.1:0-4311 GCA_035485695.1 Reyranella sp.
GCTCCCAGCGCGAACAGGGCCGCCGCCGCCATCAGCACGCGGCGGCGGCCGAACCGATCGACGATCCGTCCGGCAACGGATGCACCAACCAGCGCGCCCAGAGGCACCGACGCCGTCATGAAGCCCGCAACCAGCGGCCCCGTCGGGAAGTCCTTGTCGAGCGAGGGCCGGACGACCGCGATCACGCCCTCGTCATAGCCGAACAGGAACCCTGCAATCGCCGCAACAGCGGCCAGAAAATAGGCCATGGCGGTCTCATGCCCCGCTGATGACGATGACTCCCTCGCCGCCGGCGTAAAGCCTGTCGACCAGCGCCTTGCGCCGCTCGAGCGTAGCGCGCTGGTTGATATAGCCCTTGTCGGTGATCTCGTGGCCGTCGACCGAGGGCGGGTCGGTCATCAGGAGCGCGCGGCGCACCTGCATCGAGGAGCCCTTGCTCTCGGCGTTCATACGGGCGAGACCGTCGCGCAAGGCGCCGACCACGGCGGGATGGGCTAAAAGCTCGGCCGTCGTCATCCTGGCGCCGCGGTCATCGGCGAGCTCTCGGCAGGCGGCGATGTTGGGAAAGCCCAGCAGGCCCACATGGTCGCGGTCGTGGCCGCAGATCACGGCGTCCTGCAGCACCGGCGTCGCCGCAGCGATCGCCGTCGTGCGCAAGGTGCCGACCAGCACGAAGGTACCGCTCATCAGCTTGAAGTCCTCAACCACCCTGCCGTCGAAGATCAGGCCCCAGCTCGGGTCCTCAGGATCGACGAATCGGCCGGCGTCGCCGATCTTGTAAAAGCCCTCCTCATCGAACATCTCGGCCGTAAGATCGGGCCGGCGGTGGTAACCCGGCGTCACGATCACGCTCTTGAGGCGCAACTCGTAGCGCCCGGCCTCGCCGGTCGGCACGAGCTTCAGCTGCACGCCGGGAAACGGCAGGCCAATGAGGCCGACCCGCTCCGACGCCCAATGCACGGTGGTCGCGGTCGGCGCCGTCTCGGTCGAACCCCAGCCGGTGACGAAGGGCAGCCGGTAGCCGGTGTGCTTCACCGCCAGCGTCTCGATGCGCTCGTAGAGGTCGGACGGCAGCGTGGCGCCGCCGTAAGCCAGCGAATTCAGATTCTTGAAAAAGCGTTTGGCGAGCGACTCCTCCTTCTCGAGCGCCGTCGCCAACATGGCGTAGCCCGCCGGCACGTTGGCGAAGTAGGTGGGCGAGACCTCGCGCAGGTTGCGCAGCGTCTCCTCGAACAGGCCGGGCAGCGGCTTGCCATCGTCGATATAGGTCGTGCCGCCCTCGGCGAGGTTGCCTTGGAAGGTGGCGTTGCCGCCCATCGTGTGGTTCCACGGCAGCCAGTCGAGCATGACGGCCGGCGGGTCGTCGGGCCGGCGCGTGCGCGCCATCTGGCCCATCGCCAGGTTGGCGCACATCATCTCCTGGGTGTTGATCACGGCCTTGGGCATGCCGGTGCTGCCCGAGGTGAACAGGAACTTGCCCACGGTGCGGGGCTCGATCCGTTCGATCGATCGCGCCACCGCGTCGGTCGGCGTGGTCGCGACCAGTTCGCTCCACGGCAGCGATTGCATTTTAGGTGGCGGCTTGTCGACATGCACCAGCAGCACGCCCTCGAGGTCCAGCGCCGCCAGCGCGCGGGCATAGATCTCACCGTTCTGCACGAACACCAGGCCGGGCTTGATGAGGTCGAAGACGTAGCGGAGCTTGGCGTGGTCCTGGCTCATCACCGAATAGGCCGGGGACACCGGCGCCAGCGGCGCGCGCGCCTGCATCGCCGCCATGCTGAGCAGCGCGAATTCGATCGAGTTCGACGACAGGATCATGACCGGCCTGTCGGGGCCGAAGCCGCGGTCGAGCAGCGCCTGCGTGACGGCATCGACCTGCCGCTTGGCCTCGCCATAGGTCACTTTCAGCCAGTCGCGGTCCGGCCCGCGACGCTGCGCCAGCCAGATCCTGTCGGGCGCCTGGGCCGCCCACTTGGCCAGGAAGGCCGGCACGTGGCGCTCGTAGGACTTCAGCGCATGGTTCGACTGCAGCAGGATCGTGCCGTCGTCCCGCCTCTCGACATTCACGTCGCGGCTCGGGAACTCGATCGGCTTGAAAGGCGTTTGCATCACGCTGTCCAACGGCATTTCCCCCGGTACTTTGGTCTTGCCCGATTTAGGGACCGGAGCCGGTGATCGGCAAGGCAGCGTTTCTGGCCATGCCGCCCAGCAATTTCTCGGCGCCGGGGCGCCTGCACTGACGGCAAACGCGGGCCGCGGGTTGCCCGGGCCCGATCGCCGCAGGTGGGGTTCCGGGCTCATGCTGGGCTGGGAATTGCAGTCCGACTGTGGCAAAAAGAGAGGAAGAAACAACCGCCTGAAGAACGAGCGAGCTGGGAAGGGAACCATGACGTCGTACCAAACTGCGGCCGCACAGCCGCCGTCCGGCCGCTGGCTACAGCTCCTGATCGGCATCGTCTGCATGGTGATGATCGCGAACCTCCAGTACGGCTGGACGCTGTTCGTGGGGCCGATCGGGCAGAAGCATGGCTGGGACCGGGCGTCCATCCAGGTCGCCTTCACCATCTTCGTGCTCACCGAGACCTGGCTGGTGCCAATCGAAGGCTGGTTCGTCGATCGCTACGGCCCCAAGATCGTCGTGGTGATCGGCGGCGTCCTGGTCGGTATCTCCTGGATGATGAACGCCTATGTCAGTTCGCTGGCCACGCTCTATATCTCCGCTGCGATCGGCGGCGTCGGCGCCGGCGCCGTCTACGGCACCTGCGTCGGCAACGCGCTGAAATGGTTTCCCGACAAGCGTGGCCTGGCCGCCGGCCTGACCGCGGCGGGCTTCGGCGCGGGCTCCGCGCTCACCATCATCCCGATCCAGGCCATGATCCGCAGCTCGGGCTATGAGGCGACCTTCTTCTGGTTCGGCCTCGGCCAGGGACTGGTGGTCTTCGTTCTCGGCTGGCTGCTTCTCGCCCCGCGGCCCGGCCAGGTGCCGGCCTCGACGGTCGTGCAGCAGTCGGCGCGGAGCTACACGCCCGGCGAGATGCTGAAGACGCCGATCTTCTGGGTGATGTACCTGATGTTCGTGCTGGTCGGCGCCGGCGGCCTGATGGCGACGGCGCAGCTCGCCCCGATCGCCAACGACTTCAAGGTCGCCGGTGTGCCGGTGACGCTGATCGGCATCACCCTGCCCGCCCTCACCTTCGCGCTGTCGATCGATCGCGTGCTGAACGGCATCACGCGGCCGTTCTTCGGCTGGGTGTCGGACCATATCGGGCGCGAGAACACCATGTTCATCGCCTTCTCCCTGGAGGCGGTCGGCATCTGGGCGCTGAGCTCGTTCGGCCACGACCCGGTGATGTTCGTGGTGCTGAGCGGCGTGGTGTTCTTCGCCTGGGGCGAGATCTACAGCCTGTTTCCCTCGACCTGCACCGATGTCTACGGCAGCAAGTACGCCACGACCAACGCGGGCCTGCTCTACACCGCCAAGGGCACGGCCTCGCTGCTGGTGCCGCTCGGCAACGTGCTGATGGTGGCGACCGGCGACTGGCACGCCGTGTTCATCGTCGCCGCCGTCATGAACGCCATCGCCGCGGTCATGGCGCTGGCCGTGCTGCGGCCGCTGCGCGCCGCGGATCGACGGACCCGGGCCGCGCTCGCGGCCTGATAGTCCCCCTTTCGACCTGTCCCGCACGCCGGAACTCGACGGCGGCGTCGCGGGCGGCCTGATCGGCTGAATGGCCGTTCACATCGCCCCGGTTTTCGGCCAGAGTCCGCCGCAGCACCGAAGGGAGAGCACGTATGGATTTCGAATACTCCGACCGCAGCAAGGCGCTGGTCGAGAAGCTCAACAAATTCATGGACGAGGTTATCTATCCGGCCGAGCCCGTCTACGAAGAGCAGATGGAAAAGGCCAAGGACCGCTGGCAGCTCCCGCCCGTCCTCGAGGAGTGCAAGGCCGAAGCCAAGAAGCGCGGCCTGTGGAACATGTTCCTGCCCGCCGACCGCGAGACCGGCGACACGCACGGCACGATGGGCCTCTCCAACCTCGAATACGCGCCGATCTGCGAGGTGCTGGGCCGCTCGTCGATCGCCTCGGAATCGGTGAACTGCTCGGCGCCCGACACCGGCAACATGGAAGTGTTCGCCCGCTACGGCTCCAAGGAGCACAAGGAGAAGTGGCTGAAGCCGTTGCTGAACGGCGAGATCCGCTCGTGCTTCGCCATGACCGAACCGGCGGTGGCCTCGTCCGACGCGCGCAACGTCGAATGCCGCATCGAGAGCGACGGCGACGACTATGTCATCAACGGCCGCAAA
>DATHNU010000403.1:0-3026 GCA_035485695.1 Reyranella sp.
GTACGCCGCTTCTGTTCCCGTCTATCAGCGCCAGCTCGGCGCCGTCTCCAAGCTCCTCGAGAAAGGTGCGGCCTGGGCCCAGGCCAAGAAGGTCGACGAGGCCGTCCTGGGCGCCACGCGCCTCATCCCCGACATGCTGCCGCTCACCCGCCAGGTGCAGGTCGCCTGCCGCTTCGCCGAGGAGAGCACCGCGCGGCTGGCCGGCGCCGAGGTGCCCAAGGCGCCGGAAAACGCCGAAAAGACCCTGGGCGAGCTGCGCGCCCGCATCGACGCGGTGCTGGCCTATCTCAAGGGCTTCAAGCCCGAGCAGCTGGACGGCAGCGAGGACCGCCCGATCGCGCTCAGCATCGCCGGCAACGAGGTGAAGTTCACCGGCCAGCAATATTTGCTGCATTTCGCCATGGCGAACTTCTATTTCCATTGCACCACCACGCACGCAATCTTGCGCCAGTCCGGCGTCGAGGTCGGGAAACGCGATTTCCTCGGCATGTAGCCGACGCCTGTGCATAACGGCCCCGCGCGGCAGCGCTTGGCTTGTCCGCGCCATAGTGTATAAAGCGCCGCCAACCCGGCGGTCCTACCCAGGGCCGCCGGTTTTCTTTTCTCCGCCCGGAGGTTGGCATGCAGTTTCAGGAAGCGCTCACTTTCGATGACGTCCTCCTGAAGCCGGCCGCCTCGGCGGTCCTGCCCAACCAGACCGATGTCCGCACCCGACTGACCCGCACCATCGAGCTCGGCATTCCGCTGATGTCGGCGGCGATGGACACCGTCACCGAGGCGGCCATGGCGATCGCCATGGCGCAGGTCGGCGGCATCGGCGTCATCCACAAGAACCTGAGCGGCGAGGCGCAGGCCAACGAGGTGCGCAAGGTCAAGAAGTTCGAATCCGGCATGGTGGTGAACCCCGTCACCATCCATCCCGAGCAGACCCTGGCCGACGCCCTGGCGCTGATGTCGACGCACCAGATCTCGGGCATCCCCGTGATCGAGCGCGACGGCACGCTGGTCGGCATCCTGACCAACCGCGACGTCCGCTTCGCCACCGACAACGCCACGCCGGTGAGCGCGCTGATGACCCAGGAGAAGCTGGTCACGGTGCGGGAAGGCGTGAGCTCGGACGAGGCCAAGCGGCTCCTGCACCAGCGCCGCATCGAGAAGCTGCTGGTGGTCGACAGCGCCTATCGCTGCATCGGCCTGATCACCGTCAAGGACATCGAGAAGGCCAACAAGTTCCCCGGCGCCAGCAAGGACGAGAAGGGCCGGCTGCGCGCCGCCGCGGCGACCGGCGTCGGCGAGGACGGGGTGCGCCGCGCCCAGCTGCTGATCGACGCCGAGGTCGACGTCATCGTGGTCGACACCTCGCACGGCCATTCGAGGGGCGTGCTCGACGCCGTGACGCGGGTGAAGAAGCTCAGCAACTACACCCAGGTGATGGCGGGCAACGTCGCCACCCGCGAGGGCGCGCAGGCGCTGATCGATGCCGGCGCCGACGCCGTCAAGATCGGCATCGGCCCGGGCTCGATCTGCACCACCCGCATGGTGGCCGGCGTGGGCGTGCCGCAGCTCACGGCGATCCTCGAGGCGGCCGAGGCCTGCCGCGCCGCCGGCGTGCCGGCGATCGGCGACGGCGGCATCAAATATTCCGGCGACCTCGCCAAGGCGATCGCCGCCGGCGCCGACTGCGCCATGATCGGCTCGCTGCTGGCCGGCACCGACGAGGCGCCCGGCGAGGTCATCCTCTACCAGGGCCGCTCCTACAAATCGTACCGCGGCATGGGCTCGATCGGCGCCATGGCGCGCGGCTCGGCCGACCGCTACTTCCAGCAGGAGGTCGCGAGCAGCCTGAAGCTGGTGCCCGAGGGCATCGAGGGCCGCGTGCCCTACAAGGGCGCCGTCGGCAACATCATCCACCAGCTGGTGGGCGGCCTGCGCGCGGCGATGGGCTACACCGGCAGCGCCACCATCGGCGACCTGCAGACCAAGCGGGAGTTCCTGCGCATCACCGGCTCCGGCCTGCGCGAGAGTCACGTGCACGACGTCGACATCGTGCAAGAGGCGCCGAACTACCGCGGTGGGATGTGACGGGTCATCCCGAGCGCAGCGAAGGATCATTGCTGGGAGCGCGCCACTCCAGTGGCGCATCTTTCATTTGCTGGCTAGCGTCCAGCCATGGATCAAAAGGGCTGGCACTCACGCGGATATCTCCCGCATTTCGACTCGCAGGACGTCGTTCAATTCGTGACGTTCAGGCTTGCCGATAGCCTGCCGCAAGAAGCGCTGCTCAAGCTGCAGGGCGCCGCACGGGCGGAAAGCCTGCGAGACGAGTTGCTCGATCAGGGACTGGGCGCCTGTTGGTTGAGGTCCGACCAAGTCGCTCGAATTGTCGAGGATGCTTTCCTCGTCTTCGACGGCGAGCGCTATCGCCTGCATGCGTGGACGATCATGCCGAACCACGTGCATGTTCTCTTCACGGTCCTTCCTGGCAAGTCGCTCAGCGCGATCGTCAGCTCCTGGAAGCGCTTCACGGCGCGAAAAGCGAACAGCGAACTCGGCCGAGCCGGGGTATTCTGGCAGGATGACTACTGGGATCGCTTTATCCGGAACGAGGACCATTTCGCTGCGACCGAAAGCTATATCGATCTCAATCCCGTCAAGGCGAGGCTGGTCGAGGAAGCGCGTCTCTGGCCCTGGGGGAGTGCTCGCTTGCGATGAAGATGCGCCACTGGAGTGGCGCGCTCCCAGCGATGAAAGCGTTGAGCTCATTGCAGCTTCTCCGCGATCAGTGTCGCGATCAGGCGGTTGCCGGGCTCGTTCATGTGCCACAGGCCGTAGAGCTGGCGCGGGTTGGGGGTCGCGGCGAGCGCTTCGAAGGTGTCGATTGTTAAAAGGCCGTTCTTCGCGGCGCAGTCGAGCAGGCCCCTGGTCATGCGGCGCTGCTCGGCGGTGAATTTGGCATGGTCCCACACGATGGGATCGTATTCGGCCACCACCACCACGCGCGCGCCGCTGCTGCGCTGCAGGGCGGC
>DATHNU010000404.1:0-11171 GCA_035485695.1 Reyranella sp.
GTGGATCGGCTTCAGCGCCACCACCATCTGGATGGTCGAGCAGTTCGGGTTGGCGATGATGCCGCGGCCCTTGTAGCCGGCGATCGCCTTGGCATTGACCTCGGGCACGACCAGCGGCACGTCGGGATCCATGCGCCAGTACGACGTGTTGTCGATCACGACGGCGCCGGCCTTGGCCGCGCGCGGGCTGTGCTCGGCCGACACCTTCGCGCCGGGCGAGCTCAACACGATGTCGATGCCCTTGAAGTCGAATTTCGCCAAGTCCTGGACTTTCAGGACCGACTTGTCGCCGAACGACGTCTGCTTGCCGACCGACCGAGCGGACGCCAACGCAACAACGTCATCGGCCGGGAAATTTCTCTCGGCCAGGATCTGCAACATTTCGCGACCGACATTGCCGGTCGCGCCAACGACGGCGACTCTGTAGCCCATGACTGTTTGCGCTTGGGGCGCTCTCTCCTTGGTTTGGGGAGGCAGGGAGATACGCGCCGAAGGGGCGTTTTGCAAGGAAGCCCCCCAACTTACGACTCATGTTCCTCTCCCCCTTGGGGGAGAGGAACATGAACATGGGAATGTTGCTATTCCGCCGACGCGCCCGACGCCTTGATAATGGGCAGCCACAGTGCCAGATCGTCCCGGACGAGCTTTTGCGCCTCTGGCAGTGATAGGGGCGGCAGCATTTCGATACCCTGGGCCTGCATCTTCTCGCGCACCTGCGGCAATTGGCCGATGCGGTTCAGCTCGGCATTGAGCCGGCCCACCACCGGCTCGGGCACGCCCGCGGGCACGGCGAAGCCCATCCAGGTATTCACCACGTAGTCCTTAACGCCGGCTTCGATCATGGTCGGCACCTCGGGCAGCAGCTCGTAGCGCTGCTCGCTGGTTACGGCGATGGCCTTGAGCTTGCCGGCCTTGATCGGACCGATGACGGTCGGCGTGTTGAACAGGCCGAACACCACCTCGGCGTTGGCCACCGCCAGGATGGCGGCGGGCGTGGCGCGATAGGGCACGTGCTGCAGCTTCACGCCGGTGCGAAGTTCCAGGAGAACGCCCGACATGTGATGGCTGGTGCCGACGCCGCCCGACGAATAGGTGAGCTCGCCTGGCTTGGCACGCGCCTGGTCGAGGATCTCCGCCACCGTCTTCGTCGGATTGTCGGGATGGACGATCAGGATGTTCGACACGCCGCCCGACACCGACACGGGCGTCAGGTCCTTCAGCGAATCGTAGCCCGGCGCTTTGTAGAGGCCGATGTTGAACACCATCGTGCCCTGCGAGACGAGTGCCAACGTATAGCCGTCGCGCGGCGCGCGCGCCGCTTCGGCGGTGGCGATGGTGCCGCCGGCGCCGGTCTTGTTGTCGACCACCACGGTCTGGCCGAGCGACTTGCCGAGTTCCGTAGCGAAGATGCGGGCAACGATGTCGGCCGTGGCGCCGGGCGCCAGCGGCACGATCAGACGCAGCGGCTTGGCCGGCCAGGCTTGCGCCCGGCCTGCTCCCGACGCGGCGACGAGCGTCGCAGCCAGCAGGGCTCTTTTCGTCAGGACCATGGTGCCCCCTAAAGGCCGACCGACTGGGCGACCAGTCGGGCGAGCTGCTTGCGCAAGCGCGCGACCGTGTCGCGTTCGGCCCGCCTGCCGATCAGATTATGCATTTCGTAGGGATCGCTCTTGAGGTCGTAGAGCTCGTCGCACGCCACGCCGTCGAGCGACTTCTGCGTCCAGTGGATGTACTTGTGCCGCCTCGTGCGGATCGCCTTGTAGCTCATGCCGATCAGCCATGGCATGGCGTTCTCGCTGAAATATTCGCAGAGGAACGACGAGCGCCAGCCGCCGCGCTTGCCGCCCTTGGATCTTCCCTGGGCCAGGGGCCGCAGCGACAGGCCCTGCATGTGCTCGCGGTCGGCCGCCTTGCCGCCGGCGAGATCGACCAGCGTCGGCGCGATGTCGAGCGTCGTCACGAGATCGTCCGCCACCGCGCCGGGCTTGAACCAGGCGGGATAGCGCACCAGGAACGGCGACTTGATGCCCTCCTCGTAGGCGAAGCGGCGCTCCGGCCCCAGCCCGTGCTCGCCGAAGAAGTAGCCGTTGTCACCCAGGAACAGGATGAAGGTGTCGTCGAGCTGGCCGGTCTCCTCGAGCGCCTTCCACACCTCGCCCATGCCCTCGTCGACCGAGGCCATCATGGCGGCGCGCAGGCGGATCTCTTCGTCGGTGCCGGCCTGGATGCCGTCCAGCACCTTGCGCGAGGCTTCGTTGACGCGGAGCTGGAACGCCTCCTTCCAGGCGGGCTTGTCCTTCACCACCTCGGCCGACGGCACCGCGTTTGGCCGGCGCGGGAAATGTTCGCCCCTGTAGAGGTCGGCATGGCGCGGCGCCGGGCGATAGCCGCCCTTGCTGAGATCGATCGTGCCGTCGGCCGCCTGGAAGGCGTCGGGATGCACCGCCTTGTGGGCGAAGAACAGCGCGAAGGGCTTGCTGCGCTCGCGGCGCAGGAAGTCGACGGCATGGGCATTCAGAAGATCGGTGATGTAGCCTTTGTGCTGGCGTTCATCGCCGTCGATGTTGAGCACCGGATCGACGATCGAGCCGTGCCCCGGGAAACTCACCCAGCGGTCGTAGCCCGGCCGCGGCATGCCGGAATTGCCCATGTGCCACTTGCCGACATGGGCGGTCTCGTAGCCCAGGCGCTGCAGGATGGCGTGATAGTTGGGCAGGCGGTGGCTGTGGGCATCGCGCGCCACGTTGTCGATGATGCCGTGCCGGCTGGCATACTGGCCGGTGATGATCGAGGCGCGGTTGGGCGAGCAGAGCGGCGTCGGATGGAACGCCGCGGTGAACATCGCGCCCTCTTGGCCGATGCGGTCGATGTGCGGCGTCTTCATATAAGGGTGGCCGCAGATGCCGAGCTCGTCGAACCGCAGATCGTCGATCAGGACGATGATGAAATTGGGTTTGCGCTTCCTGGCCACGATTGATTTCCCCCGCTCCGCGCGTAAAGCACGCCGCGTACCGAAACCACGCTAGCGGGCGGTCTTGACGGAAGCCAGAGGCCCGCGCCCCATATGGCCGGAAGACTTTTCAGGGAACGACAATGACCGAACCTGGCCTGCCGCTGGCAGGATTGCGCGTGCTGGATATCAGTTCGTTCATTGCAGCACCCGCCGCCGCGGTCGTGCTGGGCGACTGGGGCGCCGACGTGATCAAGATCGAGGGTCCCGACGGCGACGCCAACCGCCGGATCATGCACGACTCGTCCAACTACCCGAAGGGCGAGGTCAACTATCCCTGGCAGATGGACTCGCGCAACAAGCGCTCGCTGGTGCTCGACCTCAAGCAGCCGGCGGCCCGGGCCGCGCTCGACCGTCTCATCGCCACCGCCGACGTGCTGGTCTGCAACTTCCCGCCGCCGGTGCGCGACAAGCTCCGGCTCACCTATGACGACGTGAAGCGGGTCAATCCCCGGCTGATCTACGCCTCGCTGACCGGCTATGGCGAAACCGGGCCCGACCGTGACCGGCCGGGCTTCGACGTCACCGCCTACTTCGCCCGCTCGGGCCTTTTGGACGCCCAGCGCTACGAGGGCGGCCCGCCCGGCGTGCCGGTGCCCGCGCAAGGCGACCGAGCGACGGCGATGACGTTGGTCTCGGCGATCCTGATGGCGCTGATCCACCGCATGAAGACCGGCGAAGGTTCGTGGGTCGGCACGTCGCTCTTGGGCAACGGCCTGTGGTCGTGCGGCGTCATCGCCCAGGCGGCTTTGGTCGGCGCTTACCTGCCGCACCGTCCACCGCCGGACCGGCCGCGCTCGGCCCTTGGCACCATCTACCGCACCTCGGACGATCGTTGGCTGCAGCTCACCATCGTGCGCGAGGACAAGATGTGGCCGGGAATCTGCGAGACCATCGGACGCCCCGAGCTTCTCGACGATCCGCGCTTCGCCACGGTCGAGGAACGACGCAAGCGTTCGGGCGAACTCGCCGCCATCCTGGGCAAGGCCTTCGCCAGCCGAGACTACGAGCATTGGCGCAAGACGATGTCGGCGCACGGCATCACCTTCGGCGTCATCAGCCGGCCGCAGGACGTGCCCGACGACGAGCAGGCGGTGGCCTGCGGCGCCGTCGTCGACACCGCCATCCCCGAGATGCCGCGCACCCTGGCCAATCCGATTCGCCTGGGCTTCGCCGAGCAGCAGATCGCCAAGCCGGCGCCGGCGCTGGGTCAGCACAGCGACCAGATCCTGGCCGAGGCCGGCCTGTCGCGCGACGAGATCGCAAGCCTGCGGGCGAGCGGCGCCATTCGATGAGCGAGGGAGCGACGAGCGAGGCGCTGCCGCTCAGCGGGCTGGTCGTGCTCGACATCAGCTCGTTCATCGCCGCGCCCGCGGCGGCCGTGGCACTGGCCGATTTCGGCGCCGACGTGATCAAGATCGAACCGCCCGGCGAAGGCGACCCGCATCGCCACAACTACAGGAACGCCAGCTACCCGCAGAGCGACAAGAACTTCCCCTGGCAGCTCGACGGCCGGCTGAAGCGCTCGATCGCGCTCGACCTCAAGAACGCGAGCGCCCGCGCCGTGCTCGAACGGTTGATCGGCCGCGCCGACGTCATGATCGTGAACTTCCCGCCACCGGCGCGCGAACGCCTGAAACTGCGCTGGGAGGACATCGAGCCGCTCAACCCGCGCCTGATCTATTGCTCGCTCACCGGCTACGGAGAGACCGGCCCCGACCGCGATCGGCCGGGCTTCGACATCACGGCCTATTTCGGCCGCTCCGGCATCCTCGACGCGGCGCGCTACGAGGGTGGGCCGCCCGGCCTGTCGCTGCCCGCGCAAGGCGACCGCGCGACGGCGATGACCCTGGTCGCCGCCATCCTGCTCGGCCTGCGCCAACGCGACCGCACCGGTAAGGGAAGCTGGGTCGGCACGTCGCTCTACGCCAATGGCGTGTGGGCCAACGGCACGTCGGCGGCGGGCGCGCTGATCGGCGCCAAGCTGCCGACGCGCCAGCCGCCCGACCGGCCGCGCAACGCCCTCACCAACCTCTACCGCACCCGGGACGACCGCTGGCTGCAGCTCCTGCTGGTGCGTGACGATCGCCTGTGGGAGCCGTTCTGCGCCGCCCTCGGCCGGCCTGATCTGGCGGCCGATCCGCGCTTCACCGAGCGCGCCGAACGCCGCACGCGCGCGCTCGAGCTGGGACAGGAGCTGGCGACGGTGTTCGCGGCGAAAAGCTACGCCGAGTGGGAAAGCGTCTTTTCCGGCACCGGTATTCCCTTCGGCGTGGTCGGCCGCCTGGCCGACGTCGTCGACGACGAGCAGGCGGCGCATGCCGGCATTTTCGCCGACACCACGAACCCCGAGGTGCCGCGCACCGTCAACAATCCCATCCGGCTGGGCTTCGCCAAGCCCCGCACGTCCGGGCCGCCGCCCGCCGTCGGCCAACATAGCGAGGAGATCCTGCGCGAGCTCGCCTACAGCGATGCCGAAATCGCGGCGTTGCGCAAAGCCGGAGCGCTCGGATAGCAGCAGCCAGCCGAGACGCAACCGTGGATAGCAGAACGGACGTTCCGGAAATCGAAAAACGCTGCCAGGACACGATATATCGTCCCCATTGCATGCGATATGCTCCCGCCGGCTTGGGGGCCAACGGATAAGGCCGCATGTCGACAGAGCTCGAATCGTGGCTCGACCAACTGGGACTAGGCCAGTACGCCGCGACTTTCACCGCGAACGCGATCGACCTTGATGTCGTCGCTGACCTGACCGACGCCGATCTGGTCAATCTCGGCATCGCCCCGCTCGGCGATCGCAAGCGCCTGCTGAGCGCGATCGCCGGCGTCCAACGTTCGCGCATCGACAATTTCGTTGTCGGCCTCCTGCCGGCGCCGCCCGCGCCGCGCAGCCGTCCCAAGGCGGAACGCCGCCAGGTGAGCGTGCTGTTCTGCGACCTCGTGGGATCGACGGCGTTGGCCCACCGCCTCGATCCGGAAGAGCTGGCGCCGATCACCGAGCGCTATCATGCCACCGCGTCGGAGACGGTGCAGCAGCTGGGCGGCCACGTCGCGCGCTTCCTGGGTGACGGCCTGATGGCCTATTTCGGCTGGCCGACCAGCCACGAGGACGACGCCGAGCGGGCGGTGGCCACGGGCCTCGAGCTGATCGAAACGGTGTCGCGCATCCCCACCCTGGACGGTGAGCGCCTGGCGGTGCGCGTGGGCGTGGCGACCGGCCTGGTCGCGATCGGCTACGGAACCAAGGCCGCCGACGGCGGCATCTCCGGCGAGACCCCCAACGTCGCCGCCCGGCTCCAGGCGGAAGCCGAGCCCAACAGCCTGGTCGTGGCGCCGATCACGGCGCGCCTTGCCGGCCGGTCGTTCCGTTACAAGAGCCTGGGCAAGCGCGTGTTGCGCGGACTGGCTGAGCCGCTGGAAGTCCTGCAGGTCAAGGGCACGCGCTCCTCGCTCAATCGCTTCACGGCGCTGCGCGCCCGCTCGACGGCGCCGCTGGTCGGCCGCAGCGAGGAGGTTGAGCTGCTGCTGAGCCGCTGGCGGCGAGCAGCGGACTCCGAGGGCCAGGTCGTCCTGCTGTCCGGCGACGCCGGGATCGGCAAGTCGCGCCTCGTGCAATCGACGAGGGATCGCATCGGCGCCGAGGTTGCCGTGCTGCGCTATCAATGCTCGCCCCTGCACCAGGATACCGCGCTGTTCCCGGTGATCCAGCAACTCATGAAAACGATCGGCCTGGTGGGCGAACAAAGCCTCGCCGAGAAGCTCGCCAAGGCAGGTCAATGGCTGCAGATGGGCGGCCTCGACGTCGCCGATCATCTACCGCTGGTTTGCCATCTCCTGCAGATCAGGTCGCCCGAGCACCGCCTGCCGGACGCCTCGCCGCAACAGATCCGCGATCGGCTGGTGGCGCTGCTGTCGACCCAATTCATAAATCTCACGAGGGCCGGGCCGCTTCTGGTGATCGTCGAGGACGTGCAATGGATCGACCCGACGATGGAAAATCTGTTGATCGACGTTCTCGGCAGCATTGAGCACGCCCAGGCCATGATCCTGGCGACCAATCGGGATGCCTTCTCGCCGCGCTGGCACGTCGCCGGCTACACGACCTACCTGCGTCTGGAGCGGCTAAGCGGCGCCGACAGCCGGCGACTAATCCAGGCGATCGCCGGCAACCGGCTGAGCCACGAGGTGCAGGCCGGCATCGCCACACGCGCCGAGGGCGTGCCGCTCTATCTCGAGGAATTGGCGTTGGCGATGCTCGAGGCCGACCGTTCCGGCGAACTGGACGCGGTGCCGACGAGCCTTCACGCCCTGCTGGCGGCCCGCCTCGACAAGATGGCCGAGGCCAAGCCTTTGCTGCAGACCGGTGCCGTGCTCGGGCGGCAGTTCACCGTCACCGACCTTCATGCGGTCGCGGGCTGCAGCGCCGACGACCTGCGCGCGATGGTCGACAGGTCGCTGGGCTCGGGCCTGCTATTGCAGGCCGAACCCGGCAACGATTCGGTCCTGATGTTCAAGCATGCGCTGGTGCAGGACGCGGCATACGCCAGCCTGCTCAACAGCGAAAAGCGACGCCTGCATGCCGTCGTGCTCGCACACCTCGAGCAGAAGGACCGCTCGGCGACCGAAGGCGCGGCCTTGCTGGCCTCACATGCCGAGCGCGGCGAGATTTGGGACAAGGCTGTCCATTACCTCATAGGCTCCTTGTCGCAGGCGATTCGCAGTTCGGCCAATCACGAGGCGATTGCCCTCTACGAGAGGGCCCTGAAGGTGCTCGATCGGCTGCCGCCCGATGCCTCGACGACGTTCGCCATCGACGCGCGCGTGCACGCCTACAGTCCGTTGCTGGCGCTTGGAGAGATCGACCGATTGGTTGCCGTGATGAGCGAAGCCGATGCGTTGGCACGCGCCCTGGGCGACAAGCGCCGCCTGGCGGCGACGACCAGCCAGCTTGCAGGCGCCCTGTGGCTGGCCGGCAAGCATGAAGCGGGGCTGCGCTCGGCCGAGCAGGCGATCCGGCTCGCCGACGAACTGGATGATTTCGTGCTGCGCCTGTCCGCCCGCTTTAACCGGGCCAACCTGCTGCACGCCATTGGCGCGCTCCGCGAAGCGGTGGATCTCTACACGGCGATCCTCGACAGTCTGGGCGGCGAGCTCGAACTCACGCGTTTCGGCTGGCCCGGCATTCCCAGCATCCTCGCGCGTGGACTGCTGACATGGTCGCTCGTCTTGCTCGGCGAGTTCGACAAAGCGCGGCAGACCAAGGACCGGGCGATGAAGCTGGTCGACCGCATCCGCGATCCCTACTCCACGGTGTACGCGCATATCGGCGAGGGTCTTTATCAGTCCGGCATCGGCCACACGCCCGCCGCGATCGCGGCGTTCGAAGCGGCGCATCGCATCACCCAGCAGGCCGACATCGTGCTGCCGATCGCTACCGCCTGGCTGGGCGCGGCCTACGCCCAAGGCGGGCGCCCGCGCGACGCGCTGGCCCTCCTGATGGAAGCCGAGCGCAAAGGCGCCTACCGCTTCGGCGGTCTCTACAACGCCATCCACCACTACATGGCGCTGGCCCAGGCGCATCTCGCCGTGGGTGCCTTGCCGGAGGCGCAAACGGCCATCGGCCGCGCCCAGGAAATCGCCGAGCAGGCCGGCGAGCTTGCCCATGTGGCATCGGTTTTCCAGATCCGCGGCAGCATCGAAGCGGCCGATCCCGCGTCCGGCGTCGAGGCTGCCTGTGCCTGCTACCACCGCGCCATCGATATCGCCCGGCCGCTGGGTCTGCGGCCGTTGATCGCGCACAGCCTCGCCGGCCTGGCTGACGCCTGCGAGGCTGCCGGTGACGAGCCCGCGGCGGCGGCGCATAGAGAACAAGCCCGTATCCTCCTCGACGAGCTCGGACTGACGGCGGCGGCGCCTGCCTGAGGGTGCGGCGGAGGTGTCATGGCAAAGTCCTATCGTACCTACGATGAATTCTGGCCGTTCTATCTCCACGAGCACAGCAAGCCCACGACCCGGCTGCTCCACTACGTCGGCTCGATCGCGTCGGTGGTCGTGTTGGTCTGGGCGGTGGCCACCCAGAGCTGGTGGTGGCTGCTGGCCGTACCGATGTGTGGCTACGCCTTCGCCTGGTTCGCCCATTTCTTCATCGAGAAGAACAAGCCCGCCACCTTCCAGGCGCCGCTCTGGTCGCTAATCAGCGACTACCGCATGTGCGGCCTGTTCCTGATGGGACGGCTGGACGGCGAGCTGATGAAGCACCAGGTGCGCGACTGACCATCTTTCCTCCCCGCGCAGCGGGGGGAGGTGTCCCGTCATGCGGGACGGAGGGGTCATGTTGAATCTGCAGAAGAAAAAGCGCCCCCCTGCGGCCCTGCGGGCCACCTCCCCAGCAAAGCTGGGGAGGAAGAGGGGGCCCTTGCGTCAGTGGGGGTCGGGGGCCACATTGCGAACGACGCCAAAATTCCCCGTTCGAGGACCCATGGAAACGATGCTGAAGGGCGACGCGCCGCAGGCCGCCCCCGCCGACCTTATCAAGGACAGCGACCAGACCAAGTTCGCCAAGGATGTGCTCGAAGCCTCGCGCACGGTGCCGGTGATCGTCGACTTCTGGGCGCCGTGGTGCGGGCCCTGCAAGCAGCTTCAACCGGCCATCGAAAAGGTGGTGAAGGCCGCCAATGGCGCGGTGAAGCTGGTAAAAATCAACATCGACCAGAACCAGATGCTGGCGCAGCAGTTGCGCATCCAGTCGATCCCGGCGGTCTACGCCTTCTTCGGCGGCCGGCCGGTCGACGGTTTCATGGGCGCGGTGCCCGAGAGCCAGATCAAGCAATTCGTCGACCGCCTGATCCAGGCCGCGGGCGGCGTCCCGGGCGGTGAAGGCGGGCCGGGCGACGAAATTCCCGAGCTGCTCGAGCACGCCAAGGCGGCGGTGGCGCAGAACGACTGGGATCTCGCCGCGCGCGTCTACAGCGAGATTCTGGGCGTCGAGCCGACCCACGTCGCGGCCCTCGCCGGCATGGCGCGCTATCACGTGCAGACCGGGGACCTCGAGCAGGCCAAGGAGCTGCTCGGCCAGGTGCCGGCGAAGGACAAGACCAATCCCGATGTCGTCACCGTCCAGGCCTCGATCGACCTTGCGGAAAAGGCCAAGGAAGCCGGCCCGGTCGACGACCTCAAGGCCAAGGCTGCCGCGAATCCCAAGGACATGCAGGCGCGCCTCGATCTCACCATGGCCTACTGGGCGAGCAACCAGCGCCAGGAAGCGATCGACGAGCTGCTCGCCATGATCAAGGCTGACCGCAAGTGGAACGAGGAAGCCGCCCGCCAGCAGCTGCTGAAGTTCTTCGAAGCGCTGGGTTTTTCCGATCCGCTCGCCGTCGATGGCCGCAAGCGGCTGTCGACCGTCCTGTTTTCCTGAGCGCCGGCGCGGCGGCGCCATGACTGGCCGCACGCCCCATCGGACGCCTGGCGAGCGCGCTCCCGGCCGCAATCCCTTCGAACCCAGGTTCGAGCAGCTTCCCGAGACGCTGCCGATCTTTCCGCTATCGGGTGTCCTGCTGCTGCCCGGCGGCAAGCTGCCGCTCAACGTCTTCGAGCCGCGCTATCTCGCCATGATATTCGACGCGCTGGCCGGCCATCGCATGATCGGCATGGTGCAGCCCCAGCAGCCCGGCGGCTTCGCCGGCGACGGCCTGCCGACCGACGACGGCAGGCCCAAGGTCCACAAGGTCGGCTGTGCGGGCCGCGTCGTGAGCTTCAACGAGACCGAGGACGGCCGCCTGCTGCTGGCGCTGAGCGGCGTGTGCCGCTTCGACATCGTGCGCGAGCTCGACCTTGCCCAGGGCGGCTATCGCCGCGTCTCCTCGGTATTCTCGCCCTATCGCGCCGACCTCGATCATGCCGACGAGCAGATCGAGCTCGACCGCGAGCGCCTGATGGCGGCGCTGGCCGCCTTCTTCCGCGGACGCAACCTCTCGACCGACTGGGATGCGGTGAAGCAGGCGGCCGACGCCAATCTGGTGACCTCGCTGTCGATGGTCCTGCCGTTCGGCCCGGCCGAGAAGCAGGCGCTGCTGGAAGCCGCCGACAGCACGGCGCGCGCCAGGCTCCTGATCGCATTCCTGGAAATGAACGCCTTCGGCCAATCGTCCGAAAACCC
>DATHNU010000405.1:0-5605 GCA_035485695.1 Reyranella sp.
GAACGCTAATGGCGTTGCTAGCTTCAGTGGCGGCGCTTTGGTGTAAGCTGACGTTCATCTCAGTGGGGGGCCAGGTGAAGCGACGGGATCTCCTCGCGGGCCTTTTGCCGGTTGCCGCGCCGCTCGCGTGGGCGCAGCAGCCTGGCAAGACGTATCATCAACTGAAAGACGCGATCGCCTTCGCGAAGTCCGCCGAGTCCAAATGGCCCCGCAGCATGCGCATGCCGGATGGCCAGTTCGTGATGACCTACGATTCGGGCGAAAAAGCCCCCGACAACGAGGTGTTGGGCCCGGTCACGCCGCGCGGCGGTCCTGCCGGCATCGTCTATCGCGGCGGCAAGGTTTTGGCCGAATGGGGCGAGGTCAGCCGTGCCGACATGACCTTCAGCGTCGCCAAGAGCTACCTCGCCTTGCTCGCGGGCCTGGCGCTGGGCGACGGCCTGATCAAGAGCCTCGACGACAAGGCGGGCGACTATGCGCTCGATGACGGTTTCAAGAGCGCGCAGAACCAGGACATCACCTGGCGCCACCTGCTGACCCAGACCAGCGAATGGCAGGGCACGATGTTCGGCAAGGAAGACCGCATCGACCATAATCGCGTGGTCGGCCTCGCCGTCGCCGAAGCGCCCAAGGGCACGCGGCGCAAGCTCAAGAAGCCCGGCAGCTTCTACGAATACAACGACGTGCGGGTGAATCGCCTCAGCTACTCGTTGCTGCAGCTCTTCAAGGAGCCGCTTCCGTCGGTGCTGAAGCGCCGCATCATGAACCCGATCGGCGCCTCGTCCGACTGGAAGTGGGACGGCTATCGCAACTCGACCGTCACCATCGACAGCCAGTCGATGATCTCGGTGCCTGGCGGCGGCCATTGGGGCGGCGGCATCGTGATCTCGGCGCGCGACCTCGCGCTGATGGGCGTGCTGGTCGCGCAGGGCGGCGTCTGGGAGGGCACGCAGATCCTGCCCAAGGGCTGGGCCGACGAGCTGGTGAAGCCCTGCCCGGTGGCGCCGTTCTACGGGCTGATGTGGTGGCTCAACACCGACCGGCGCCAGTTCGCGGCGGCGTCGGAGAAAAGCTACTTCGCGTTGGGCTGGGGCAGCCACATCGTGTGGATCGATCCCGACAACGATCTCGTCACGGTGCTGCGCTGGATCGACCGCAAGCAAGCGCCTGGTTTCGTCGAACGCCTGCTGGGTGCCATCAACAAATGAACCTCGACTATTCGGCCGTCCCCAAAATGCCGGACGGGCGCAGCGCCGCCGAACACATTGCGGCAATCGAAGCCACGTCACGCGCCGTGCGGGTCCCCATGGGCAATGGCGGCCGCATGATGTGGCACGTCTGGGGCGAAGGCTCGGGCAAGCCGATCCTGCTGCTGTTCCATGGCGGCTCAGGCTCGTGGATCCACTGGATCCGCAACGTCCAGCCGCTGGCGCAGCACTTCACCGTCTACGCCGCCGACCTGCCGGGGCTGGGCGACAGCGATCCGCCCGACGATGTGCGCGACGTCTGGTCGGTGACGCGCTGCGTGAAGACGGCGATGGACGGCCTGCTGCCGACCGGCGAGCCCTTCGCCATCACCGGCTTCTCCTTCGGCGGCATGGTGGCGGGCCATATCGCCACGCTGTTCGCGGAGCGCATCAGCCGCATCGTCATGGTCGGCGCCGGCGGCCTGAAAGCCACGCGCAAGCCCGGCCCCAAGCTGCGCAAGCTCTTGCCCGAGATGCCGCCCGAGATCCTGGCCGCCGAGGCGCGGCGCAACCTGGAAATCCTGATGCTGCACGATCCCGCCAAGGTCGACGGCGTGGCGATCTACATGCAGATCCTGAATACCACGCGCGCCAAGACGCGCAGCCGCGACATGGGGCAGGCGTATAAGCTCAGCGAAGTGCTGCCCCGGGTGAAGACGCCGCTCAGCGGCATCTGGGGTGAGTTCGATTCGACCACTTATCCGCATATCCAGGAACGCATCGATCTTTTCCAGGCGCTGCAGCCGGAATTCAGGATGAACCTCATTCCCGAGGCCGGCCATTGGGTTGCCTACGAGGCCGCCGAGGCGTTCAATAAAAAGCTGATCGAGGTCTTCTCGCGGTGATCATGGTCTTTCGGACCGCGGGCCTTCGGCCCGCTCAAGCGCATTCGCATATGTGCATGAATCATGAGCACGCAGGATATGCGCGCAGTCCAATGATGCTGACATCAACTGGCAGGATGGGCGTTTAAGAGGGCGGCCCCGCACCGCGCACTCACAGCAACGACTTACCCCGGGAGCGTTCCATGAAAACCGAAGTCGCCGAGATCGCCGACAAGATCTATCGCCTGTCGACCTTCGTGCCCCAGGTCGGGCCGACGGGATTCACGTTCAACCAGTTCCTGATCGACGCGGACGAGCCATTGCTGTTCCACTACGGCCAGCGCGCGCTGTTTCCGCTGGTCTCCGACGCGGTGAAGCGCGTGATGCCGCTCGATCGACTGCGCTGGACGACGTGCAGCCATGTCGAGGCCGACGAATCAGGTGCGCTCAACCAGTGGCTGGCCGCAGCGCCCAAGGCGACGCCGGCGCACGGTCAGGTCGGCTGCAACATCTGGCTGACCGACATGGCCGATCGCCCGCCGCGCGCGCTCAAGAACGACGAGGTGATCGATCTCGGGGCCAAGAAGGTACGCTGGCTCGACACGCCGCACGTGCCGCACAACTGGGATGCCGGCATGATCTATGAGGAGACCACCGGCACGCTGTTCTGCAGCGATCTCTTCACCCAGTTCGGGCCGGCCGACGTGACCACCGAGAGCGACGTCGTGGGCCCCGCGATCGCCACGGAGAAGGCCGTGCCCTTCATGCCGGCGACACCGCTGGCCGAGCCGACGTTGCGGCGTTTGGCAGGGCTGAAACCCACGACGATCGGGTTGATGCACGGTCCGACCTTCAAGGGCGATGGTGAAGCAGCACTCAATGGGCTGGCGGCCTATTACCAGGCCCGGCTGTCATCGCGGGCGGCGTAAACTTCGCCCTCGAGTCAGCTCTAGAAAGGGCGCCACAGGTTTGCGAGCAGGGCCACCACGCTGAAGCGGCTCGAATGCTGCCGGACGCGGCGGCCCGCGCGGAACACCTTGGTGACAGGGCGATGCGGCCAACGCGCCACCTGCGGCACGTCGTTGGCCGGGAAGCCGGCATGCAGGCGGCTTTCCAGGAGATCGTCAATCACAACGGCCGGCTCGCGCGGCGGCGTGCTCTCGTCAATCGCGGCCAGGCGCGTCGACATTCGAAGAGCCGAGTACTCGCCAAGCCGTTGTTTCGCTCTCGCTTTTGGATGGGCTGATTGGCCGGTCTCAACAGGGTCGCGCATGGCTTGCCCCTTCACTTGAGCAAGCCCGACTCATAGGCTGCGCCGCACATTCAGACTGTCCAATAAGAGACAGTCCCTGACGCCGGATTTGCCAAAGACAACGGCACCTTCGCGATTCAGGGCTCGGAATATCGCCGACCGAGTCCTGTTTTGAACAGTCGGCGGCCTGTTCGCCCTCTAGGCTTGGTAAGTCAGTATCAGTCCAGTGTTATTGCCCTCCCACTCGTGGGAACAGCGGAGTGCTCAGCATGAGCGATATTGCCGACCGGGTTAGCAACGTGGTCGTTTCCAGGCTCCACATCCCGGCCAACAGGGTCACCGAGACAGCCAGTTTCATCAACGATTTCGCCGCCACCAGCCTCGACATTGTCGAAACCATCATGTCGCTGGAAGACGAATTCGGTATCGAGATATCGGACCGGGATGCCGAAAAGCTGCAGACCGTGGGCGACGTGGTGGCGCTGATCACGACCAAAGTGCATTGAGAAATTCCCGCGGCGGCCCCGCGCCGCGACGGGCCAGACCTGTCGCCGGCGCACCGTGCCGCCGCGAGATTGGTCGAGACGCGCCAGCCCTCCCGGTGACCCGATCGGCCTGGAAACACTGCCGGTATTTCTTCCTGGCCGGTCAATAACGGACAGCTTCGCAGCGTCCCGCTTCCTAGTGTTCACGGGAAAAGGAAGGTGAGTAATGAACACAATCCTGATCATTGTCGTGCTGATCCTGCTGTTCGGCGGCGGCGGTGGCTACTATGGCTACAATCGCTACGGAGGGCGTGGGCTTGGCAGCGTCCTCGGCATCGTGCTGGTGGTCCTGATCGCGATCTGGCTCCTGGGCGGCCTGCATCTCAACCCCGCTTGAAAGCTGCCACCTCTTGTCGGCAGCCATTTCTGTCAGCGCGCATCACGGTGCGCTTTTCAAACCGAGCGATGCCAGATAGCTCCAGCGGATCACGCAGTTCTTCAACTTGATGCCGTCGAGATACTGCGCAATGGCGCGGTCGATGACGGCGGCGGCAGGCTTGTCCGTTCGCGTGCCGTCGGCGAAGGCCACGATCGCGGACCAGCCGTCGGGCAGCGGGATCGACACCACGGTCGAAGGCGTGTCGAGGTTCTTGTACGTCCAGAACGCCCAGCCGATGCCGTGCGCCTCCTGCAGCTTGCGGAAACGCTCGTTCCATTCGTCGGTGAGCTCGCCGGTCTCGCCCAGGAACAGCGGCACGTCATAGCGATTGGCGAAGTTGAGATGGCGCTGGATGGAATCGCGCTCAGTGCTCGCCCAGAACAGGTGGTAGGTGTAGGCGAGATTGTCGGCGAAGGGTGGGCCCAGCATGTCGAAGCTCGAGCTCCACTGCCCGCCGGCCAGGATCACGATGCGGCCGGGGTCGACCTCGCGGATTGCCTGGGTCACCTGCCTGTAGAACGGCTCCAGCCGCATGTTGAGCGTCGCCGTGTCGTGATAGGGCGCGATCGGTTCGTTCAGGATGTCGTAGCCCAGGATCGCCGGATTGCCGCTGTAGCGCTGGGCAATGGCGCGCCACAGCTTGACCGTGAGCGCGCGGTCGCGCGGCACATAGAACATCAGCGGATAGCCCGGCCCGTCGTCATGGTTGATGCCGGTCTGGCCGCCGGGAGCGGCGTGCAGATCGACGATGGCGAAAAGGCCGGCCTCACGCACCCATCCCAGCACGCGATCGAGCAGCGCCCAGCCCTCGCCCGTCATCTCACCCTGGTCGGTCATGAACAAGCGGTAGTGCAGCGGGATGCGCACGGTATTGAAGCCGACGGACTTGATGAACCGGATGTCGTCGCGCGCGATGTAGGTGTCGAGGAACTCGGTCCAGAACCGAGCGGCGCGTTCGGATCCCAAGAGGCGATCGAAGGCGTCAAAGATCTGGCGCGGCGATTTGGCGACCTCGAACTTGAGCATGTAGCCCTCGGGCATCAGCCAGTTGCCGAGGCTAATGCCCTTGATGCTGAGCGGACGGCCGTCCGGTGCGATGAAGGTCTTGCCGTCGATGCGCACCAGCTGCTCCGCCGCCGCCGGGGTGGCGAGGCCGAGGAGAAGCAGGAGGGCGAGCAGAAGGCGCATGAGCAGGATTGTACCCTGCTGTCATTCTGAGCGCAGCGAAGGATCTCATGGCGTGGCAAGCGGCGATGAGATCCTTCGCTGCGCTCAGGACGACAAGTGGTCGCTCGGGGTGACAACTTTTTTTTGGACGCTAAGGTCGCCCTGCCATGCTGCTCGCTTCCCTCCTCGTG
>DATHNU010000406.1:0-2824 GCA_035485695.1 Reyranella sp.
GTGATCATCGGGCCCTCACTTTCCGTCCAGCATCCGGATGATGCCGGAGAAATCCCTGGCGCCGTTGCCGCTGTTGACGAACAGGTTGAAGAGCTGGGCCGCCTCCGCGCCCATCGGCGTGCTGGCGCCCGAAGCCTGCGCCGCCTGCTGGGCGAGCTTCAGGTCCTTCAGCATGTTGTCCGCCGTGAAACCCGCCTGGTAGTCGCGGTTGGCGGGCGAGGTCGGCACCGGGCCCGGCACCGGCAGATAGTTGTTGACTGCCCAGCAGCTGCCGGACGACGTCGACACGACATCGAACAGCTTCTGCGCATCGAGCCCCAGCCGCTTGCCGAGCAGGAAGCCTTCCGACACGGCGATCATGGTGATGCCAAGAATCATGTTGTTGCAGATCTTGGCGGCCTGTCCCGCGCCGACAGCACCGGTGTGCACGATGTTCTTGCCCATCTTCTCCAGGACCGGCCGTGCCTTGGCGAAGGCAGCATCGCTGCCGCCGACCATGAAGGTGAGCGTGCCGACCGTGGCGCCGCCGACGCCGCCCGAGACCGGCGCATCGACCATGTCGAGCCCCGCCTGTTGCGCCAGTTGCCCGACATGCCGGGCGCTCTCGACATCGATCGTCGAGCAGTCGATCAGCAGCGTTCCTTTGGTGACGTTGGGCAGCACGTCCTTCTCGTAGACCTCGCGCACATGCTTGCCGGCCGGCAGCATGGTGACCACGATCTCCGCCCCCTTAACCGCCTCAGCGGCCGAGGCCACCTTCTTCGCGCCCTTCGCGACGGCCGCGTCGAGCGCGGTCGCCGAGAGGTCGAAGGCCATCACCTGGTGTTGACCCTTGACGAGGTTGGCCGCCATCGGGCCGCCCATATTGCCGAGACCGATGAAGGCGATCTTCGCCATAGCTTCCCTCCCTCTAAGGCCGATCAGTCGAAGAACAAGTCGTTCGCGACCGGCTTGAAATGCGCCTCGACCATGTCGCGCGTCACGCCCTCGATGGTGGGCGGGTTCCACTTCGGCTTCTGGTCCTTGTCGATCAGGAGCGCGCGCACGCCTTCGAAGAAATCGTGGTCGGGCCGCATGGCGCTCTGGGCCATGCGGTACTCGATGGTCATCGTATCCTCGAACGAGCGGTTGGCGCAGCGCCTGAGCTGTTCCAGGGTGATCGACATCGACAGCGGCGAGAGCTTCATCAGGGCAGCGAGCTGCTTTTGCGCCCAGTCGCCGGGATGCTTCTTCAGCCTGGCCACGATCTCGGCGACCGAGCTGGCCGAGAAGCAGCGGTCGATATCGAGCATCAAGTCGGGCAAGGCGGGCAGGCCTGCATCTGCGCTGAAGCGGGCGATCACCGCGTCGACCTTGCGGTCGGCGCCGGGATTGGACAAATCGGCGGCGCCAAGTGCTGCCTGCAGGTCATTCATCAGCGCACTCGGCACATGGGCATCGACGATGCCGGCCCACAGCGCGTCCGCCACCTTCAGGCGATGACTGGTGAGCGCCAGGAACGTGCCCAGCGCGCCGGGCAGGCGCGTCAGGAAATAGCCGCCGCCGACGTCGGGAAAGAGCCCGATGGTGGTCTCCGGCATGGCGAACAGGAACTTCTCGCTCGCCACCGAGTGCGAGCCGTGCGCGGAAAGGCCCACGCCGCCACCCATGTCGATGCCGTCGATCAGCGAGACCCACGGCTTGGCGAAGCGATAGATCCGACGGTTGACGATATATTCGTCGCGGAAGAAGTCGCGGCGCAGCGTGCCCGACGGGTTGTCGCGCATCTCGCGATAGAGGCCGATGACGTCGCCGCCGGCGCAGAAAGCGCGGTCGCCCGCGCCGCGCAGCACCACGGCCTTGATCGCAGGGTCCTTCTCCCAGCCGGGCAGGACCTTCTCCAGCCCCAGGATCATGCCGTGCGTCAGCGCATTCATCGCCTTCGGCCGGTTGAGCGTGATGACGCCCAGACCATCTTTTACGTCGAACAGGATTTCTGACTCGGACATCGATACTCCAACTTGATCATTCCTCCCCCGTCATACGGGGGAGGATACAGGAGGGGGAGAGCCACAATGACAATCTCTCAGCAAGAGAGATCATGATCTGTAACGGGCCAACATCGAGTTCGTGGCCTGCCCCCTCCTGTATCCTCCCCCGTACGACGGGGGAGGACATGAAAGATCGCTCACCCCATCAAAAGCCTGCGCGAAATGATCACCCGCATGATCTCGTTGGTGCCTTCGAGAATCTGGTGCACGCGCAGGTCGCGGAGATAGCGCTCGATGGGGAAGTCCTTCAAGTAGCCGTAGCCGCCATGCAATTGCAGCGCGTCGTTGACGACCTGGAACCCGACATCGGTCGCAAATCGCTTGCCCATCGCCGCGGCCTGCGTTGCATCGGGTGACTTGGCGTCGAGCAGGCAGGCCGCGCGCCAGATCAGCAGCCGCGCGGCGTCGAGTTCGGTCGCCATGTCGGCCAGCTTGAATTGCGTCGCCTGGAAGTCGGCGATCGGCTGGCCGAACTGCTTGCGCTCGACGACGTAGCGCGACGCGGTTTCGAGGCAAGCGCGGGCGCCACCCAGCGAACAGGCGCCGATATTGATGCGCCCGCCATCGAGACCGGCCATGGCGATCTTGAAGCCGTGGCCTTCCGGCCCCAGCCGATTGGCGACCGGCACCTTGCAGTTCTCGAAGATCACCGCCGCTGTAGGTTGGCTGTTCCAGCCGAGCTTTTGCTCCTGCTTGCCGAAGGAAAGACCGGGCGTCCCGGCCTCGACGACCAGCGTGGAGATGCCGCCCGCCCCTTTGCCCCCGGTGCGCAGCATCACGACATAGAGGTCGCT
>DATHNU010000407.1:0-5744 GCA_035485695.1 Reyranella sp.
GAGGACGTGGCGCGCCACCTGCTCGCAGGTCGGGAACCACACGCCGGGCAGGCGCTTCATGCGCTCGATCAGGCGGTCGAGCATGGCGATGCGCAGCGCCCGGCCCGACACGAAAGGATGCATGCAGATATTGAGGTAGCCGCCCTGCTGGTACTGCTGCAGGAAGGCCGCCCACCAGATCTCCTCGACATGCTCGGGATCCATCATGCGCTGCGCGTCGTTCTCGGTGTTGAGCCAGGCGAAGCTGAAGAACATCGCGTCGTCGATGGCGTAGTGAAACGGCAGGTTGAGCAGCGCCTTCGAGCCGTCGGGCTCGCTGACGTAGTGCGGGCGGTGATCGGGCGTGTCGTGGGAATTGTAGATGTAGCCCTCGTCGAGCAGGAGCTGGCGGGTGTGCCAGCTCCGCGTGCCCACCGGGCGCTTTCCGGTCAGCGTCTCGATCGCGTCCTTCGCCCGGCGCAGATGCTCGCGCTCCAGCACGGGATCCTTGGGAACCTGGTGCTCCCACATGTGATCGGCGATCTCGTGCCCGCTTTGGGACGCCGCCTTGACCGCCTGCGGGTAGAGCTCGCAGATGCGTCCGGGGGTGAAGATCGTGGCCTTGATATCGTGGCTGTCGAACAGCTCGATCAGGCGCCAGATGCCGACGCGTCCGCCGAACTCGCCCTTGGCGAGCTGCATCGGCGGCTCGTTCAGCACGCGGCGCAGCAGCATGGCGTCGAAATCCGCGGTGAAGTTCACGGCGATGCGCGCGCCCTGCGGCCAGGTGCATTTCTCGATCACGCGATGGCGCGCGCCGTAGTCGGCGGCCTTGGCCTTGAGGGCGGCAATGTCGCGATCGAGTCCGTTGGCGAGTTCGGCCGAGGTGTCCATTTCTAGCGTCCTCCCGCGACGGCAAGCGTCGTGCCGGTGATGTAGTTGGCCTCGTCGGAGGCAAGATAGAGCACGGCGTTGGCGATGTCGGCTGGCGCTCCGATGCGGCGCAGCGGCGTGGCGCGGATGGGCCCGTATTCCAGGTGCTCGATCTTGCGGAAGCCGGGACCGGTCCGCTCGGTCTCGATCGGGCCGGGCGCGACGGCGTTCACGGCCACGCCATATTCGGCAAGCTCGAGGGCGGCGTGGCGCGTGAAGCCGTGGATCGCGGCCTTCGCCGCCGCATAGGCCGCATTGCCGATGTAGTAGGCCGTCCACGGCGTGCCTTCGCGGGCGCCCGAGGACAGATTGACGATCCGGCCGGAGCGGCGCTCGCGCATATGCGCGGCAGCCTCGCGCGTGCACAGAAATGCCGAGCGCAGATTGAGGCGCATGATGAAATCCCAGTCCTCGACCTTGGCCTCCCAGATATGGCCGGATGTCCCGCCGCCCACGTCGTTGACCAGGATGTCGATGCGCCCGTGCGCGGCGAGGGCCGACGCGAAGAGCGCCTTCACCGGCGCCTCTTCGGTCACATCCGCCGCGATCGCCCGGGCCGCGCCGCCACCCGCCTTGATCTGCCGCTCCGTCTCGGCGAGGCCATCAGCATCGATGTCGACGATGACCAGCGAGGCGCCCTCCTCCGCCAGCCGCAGGGCAATGGCGCGGCCGATGCCCGCCGCCGCGCCGGTCACGAGGGCAATCTTGCCGGCTACTCGACCGCTTGGACGTTCTGCCACCTTCGCCTCCGCCTCATCGCTCGCCAGCGCCAGGATGGCAGGTTAAGCCTGCCTGTCGCGTGGCTTCAATCGATATAGGAAGACGGGATGGCGGACCGCATGGTGGAAACGGGTGCAGCGATCGTGACGGGCGGTGCCGGGGGCATCGGCAAAGCGACCGTCAGGCGATTGCTGGATATGGGCCTGTCGGTGTTCATCGTCGATGCCGATGAAAAGTCGCTCGACACGGTCCTGTCGGAATTCGGCACGGCATCGGGCCGGCTGGACGGTTGTCGGGCGGACGTGATGGACGAGCAGCAGGTGACGCACGCGGTCGAGCGCGCCGTGGCGCGCTTTGGCGACATCTACGCCCTGGTGCATGTCGCGGGCGGGGCTGGCCCCAAGCGCGCCCGCGACATCGAGGAGTTCCAGCTGCACGAATGGGCGCATGTCATGGATCTCAACCTGACCAGCGCCTTTCTCGCCGCCCGCGCCGTGGTGCCGATGATGCGCAAGCGACGCCGGGGACGGATCGTGGTGTTTTCCTCGATCATCGCCGACGGTGAAAAAGGACCGCTGACGACGGTGACGGGCCGGCTGCCCTATGCGACGGCGAAGGCGGCGCTGCTCGGCTTCACCGCGCAGCTCGCCAAGGATCTCGCAGAGTTCGGCATAACCGTGAATGCGCTGATGCCGGGATTGATCCTGGGCGAACAGGGCACGCGGATTCGCGACAAGTTCGACAATCTGCCGCCCGACCAGCGGGCGGCGCTGCTGAGCGGATACCCCGGCGGACGCCCCGGGACGGGCGAGGAGGTCGCGGCCGCGGTCGGCTTTCTTCTTTCTGAATCGGCGGGCTTCGTCTCAGGTGTCGCGCTGCCGGTCGACGGCGCGTACCGGTAGGGCACGATTCCTTGCTGGGGCCGCGCCACTCCAGTGGTGCGTCTTCTTTGGAGCGCGGACCTCCAGGTCCGCATCATGACTCATGAGCGGACCTGGAGGTCCGCGCTCCACATGATCATGACGCGCCACGGGAGTGGCGGCCCCCAGCGACTGATCATGCGATCATTCCTTCAAATTCACCTTCTTGCCGACCTCGATCCACTGGTCGACCAGCGCCACGGTCTCGGCCTGATGCTCTTCCGGCGTGTTGACGATGGCCTCGTAGCCCCACTGCGTGAGCTTCGCGGTCATCTCAGGGTCGCGCATCACCTCGGCCACGGCATCGCGCACGGTGCGCCGGAGCTCGATCGGCGTGGCCGGCGGCGCATGCAGGCCCCAGACGCTCGCAACATCGGCGCCTTTCACGCCGCCTTCCCGGAAGGTCGGCACGTCGGGCAGGGTCGGGTCGCGGTGGTCGCTGGCGACGGCAATCGCCCGCACCTTGCCGTCCTTGATGTAGGGCGCGGCCGAGCTCAGGCCGCCGAACTGCATCGACACGTGGCCGCCCAGCAGCGCCAGCAAGGCGGGGCCGGAGCCCTTGAAGGGCACATGGAGGATCTTGGTGCCGGCCACCAGGTTCAGCATCACGCCCACGAGATGGGTCGAGGCGCCGATGCCGCCCGAGGCGTAGGTGAGGTCGGTCTTCTTGGCGAGCGCGATCAGTTCCGGCAGCGTCGTCGCCGGCACGTCGGGATGCACGATCAGGATGACCGGCCCCTGCGCCATCATGGTGACGGCGGTGAAGTCCTTGATCGTGTCGTAGGGCAGCGAATCGAGGATCGCCGGATTCTGGTAGAACGAGTTGTCGGCCAGATAGAAGGTGTAGCCATCGGGCTTGGCCTTGGCGACCAGCGTGGCGCCCAGCACCGCGGCCGCGTCGGGCCGGTTGTCGACGATGATGGGAACGCCGAGCTTCTTCTCGAGCCCCGGCTGCAGCAGGCGGGCGATATTGTCCGAGCCGCCGCCGGGCGAGCGCGGCACGATGAGCTTGATCGGCTCTGCGGGATACTTGCCCTGCGCCTGGCCGGCCGATGCGCCCGCCACCAATAGTCCCGCCGTCGAGGCGAGAAGCCTTCGTTTGCCGATCATGACGTGCCCCCTGCCTCCCCCCGTCGCATGCAAGTTCATTGCCTAAAAGACCTTCTTGCGCCGCCACTTCACGGGACGCTCGCTGGGAAAGGCGAGGCCGCTGGCATCGACGCCGAGATCGACCAGGGTCTTGGCGACCTCGACGGCGCAGCGCGCGCCTTCGAGCACGGGGACGTCCCAGCCGATCTCCATCAGCTTCTTCTGCAGCAGCGGCTGCATCCAGAAGGCCGCAGAGCAGCCGAGGATGATCACGTCGGCGCCGTCCTCCTCGATGGCGGCGATCGATTCCCGTACCGCGGCCTCCAGCATGTCCGACGAGCCGCTCTGCACGGCGCGGTCACGTTCGGCCTGGATCGGGCGGTCGTTGGGAAAGTTCGGGCTGGGCAGCGGGTAATTGACGTTGCGGATCGACGCGCAGCGATCGGTCATGCGGTACTGCACGACCAGATGGTACATCTGCATGTTATGGGTCTCGGCGATGTCGACGATGCTGAACTTGTTGCCGAGAAGCCCGGCGATATGCATCTGCGCATGCGCCGACGAGGTGACGGGGATGCGATACTGGCGGCCGATCTCGCGCGATTCCATGTAGCCGGGATCGCCGCCGCCCAGCAGCACGACCGCGTTGTACTTGCCGCTGGCGCAGGCCTCGCGCACCAGCGGCAGGCGGTTGTTGCCGACCGACATGAACTCCTGCTTGGTGGTGACCGGCCAGTTGCCGTGAGTCGCGGGCGCGCCGGGGTTGAGATCCCAGTCGATGTCGGCGAGGAAGGGCTTCAGGTCCTCGTAGTTGTAGATCTGCGTCTCCTTCGGGCCGGAGAAGGAGCGCATCTGGAAATCGTTGCCGGGCGCCAGGCTGAAGGCGTTGATCAGCAGGAAGCGGTATTTGCTGGGCTGGGCGGTCACGACGGTCTCCCTCTCCTGCGGCGTCGCGCCCGAGCTTGCAGGCGGCACCTTCGCTGTCAATGCTGCGGCCTCGACCGGACCGACATGAGGAAGAGCCGATGATTGCCCATACTTTCACCGCGAGCGACGGAATCGAGCTCGCCTACTACGTCGACGACAACACCGATCCGTGGGCCGACGCCCCGACACTCCTCATGCTGCACGCCGCCATGGGCAACGCGGAGCGCTTCTATGCCTGGGTGCCGATGCTGTCGCGCCACTATCGCGTCGTTCGGCTCGACCTGCGCGGCCACGGCAACTCCGCGACGCCGGCGCCGGACAGCGCCTTCGACATGGACCGGCTGGTCAAGGACGCACTCGAGCTGATGGATCTTCTGGGCTGCCAGAGCGCCCACGTCGTCGGCAACTCAGCCGGCGGCTACATCGGCCAGAACCTCGCCATGGGCCATCCCGGACGGGTTAAAAGCCTGATCCTGTTCGGCTCGACGCCCGGCCTGCGCAACAGCCAGGCCGCGACCTGGATCCCGCGGATCGCCCGCGACGGCATCCGGAAGTTCCTGATGGACACGATCGAGGACCGCTTCGTGCCGGGCACCGATCCGCGCAAGATCGAATGGTTCGTCTCGTGCGCCACGATGTGCGATCCCGCCTATGTCGGCCGCTTCGTCGGCCTGATGTCCTCGCTCGATTGGAGCGACCGGTTGGGTGAGATCAAGTGTCCCACCCTGCTGGTCATTCCGGGGGCGGAGACGGTGGGCTCGATCAGGAACTACGATGTCATGCGCGAGCGCATTGCCGATGTGCAGCTCATCGCCTACGAGGGCTTGCCGCATAATATCGGCGAGGCCGCGCCCGAGCGCTGCGCCGAGGACGTGCTGGCCTTCCTGCGCTGGCGCTTCGGCCTGCCGTCGCCGCCGCTCCATGTCGTCAAACCGCATTGAGATGGATCGTGCTGCCGGTCAGTTGCCCTTGGCCAGCTCACGCGCGATCAGCATCTTCTGGATCTCGCTCGGCCCGTCGTAGATCTGGAACACACGCATGTCGCGGTAATACTTCTCGACCGGATAGTCGTTGAGGAAGCCATAGCCGCCGTGGATCTGGATGGCAGCCGACGTCACCTCCTCGGCCATCTCGGAGGCGAACAGCTTGGCCATCGACGCTTCCTTGGGCGAGGCC
>DATHNU010000408.1:0-5324 GCA_035485695.1 Reyranella sp.
TGTCGCCGTTCGCCCCGAGCGACGTCGCCACGATTGCCTGATTGACGGCATCCAGCAATTCACCCGCGCGCTCGAAATTCTGGGCTTTGATCTGGTCGAGCACCTGGGTCAGCACATCGGCCTCACTAGGCGTCGGCAAACGCTCGCGGGTGTCGATACGATCTATGGCCGCGTCGAAGCGCCGATAGACGCTCTCGACAAAGAAATCATCTTCCATGGCTGATCACCTGATCCTGTTTTCCATTCCGACGCCGCCCGCCCGCCGCGAGAAGCCGCATGACCGGGAGGCATCGCCTTTGTTAGCTGCAGAGTCGTCAATAGTCTGGCGGTAAAAGGGCTACGTACTCACATTTGTGCTGTGCCCTTTTGTCGTCAGACGCTGCTCACGCTTAAGGCGCAGAGAACAGCCCCAGTCACGACTTGGTGATGCCCTCGAAGACGATAACGGCGCTTGCGCACTTGTGACAGCAATGCCGGCCTCGCCGACGGCATACAAGCTATTGTGTCCCTTGCCGTGCGACCAACTTTTACTGCCCCTCTACGGAGCGCAAAAAGTCCCCCGTCCACGCTTCGTGTAAAAATCTTTACTAAAGTTCTTGCTTATGATCTTTAGTGATGCTATTTAGACGTCATGAGCACCATGGGCCGTCCCTCCAGCTACTCCCCCGACCTCTGCGAGCTGGCGCACAACTACTGCCTGCTCGGCGCGACCAACGACGAGCTGGCCGAATTCTTCGGCGTGTCGCCGCGCACCATCGACAACTGGATCGCCGGCCACCCCGAGTTCGAAACCGCCGTCAAGGACGGCCGGGTCATCGCCGACGCCCGGGTGGCGCGCGGCCTCTACACCCGCGCGATCGGCTACGACCGCAAGGTCGAGCGCGAGATCCTGCATCAGGGCGAGCTCAGGACCCTCGCCACCGTCACCCACTATCCGCCCAACCCCCAGGCCTGCATCTTCTGGCTGCGCAACCGCCGCCGCCGCACCTGGCGCGAGGGGCCGAACGATCCCGCGACCCCACCCCCCATCGACGATATCGCCCTGCTCCATGCCTCCAGCGAAAGTGTGCGCCATCATGACCGTGATTGAGTCCCCGACACCGCCGCGGCTGTCGGAGCAGCTCGGCCTCTATCGCTACGATCCCCTGGGCTTCGTGAAGCTCGCCTTCCCGTGGGGGCGGCCGGGCTCGGCGCTCGCCGGCGAAAGCGGACCGGAACCCTGGCAATGCGAGGTGCTGGAGAAGCTCGGCCAGGGCCTCAGGCAACGCGACACCGCGCCCGACGAAGCCGTGCGCATGGCCGTCGCCTCGGGCCACGGCATCGGCAAGTCGGCGCTGGTCGCCTGGGTCATCCTGTGGGCGCTGTCGACGGCGCCGGACACGCGCGGCATCGTCACCGCCAACACCGAGGGGCAGCTCCGCACCAAGACCTGGCCCGAGCTCGCCAAGTGGCACGCGCTCTCGGTCACCAAGGACTGGTTCACCTACACCGCGACCTCGCTGCATTATTCTGCGCTGCCCGGTCGCGACAAGACCTGGCGGGTCGATGCCATCACCTGGTCGGAGAACAATACCGAGGCGATCGCCGGTCTCCATAACAAGGGCAAGCGTGCTTTCGCCCTGTTCGACGAGGCCTCGTCGATCGCCGACGGGGTGTGGGAGACCATCGAGGGCGCGCTGACCGATGCCGGCACGGACCTGTTCTGGCTGGCCTTCGGCAATCCCACGCGCACCACCGGCCGCTTCCGCGAATGCTTTGCCGGCGGCCGCTTCGCCCATCGCTGGAGCCCGCAGCAGATCGATTCGCGCTCGGTGGCGATGACCAACAAGGCGCAGATCGCCACCTGGCTGAAGGATTACGGCGAGGATTCCGATTTCGTCCGCGTGAGGGTCAAGGGCGTCTTCCCGCGCGCCGGCACCATGCAGTTCATCGACAGCGAGCGCGTTCAGCTGGCGGTGGCGCGCGAGCTGCCGCCCGCCTTCGGGGAACCGCTGACCATGGGCGTCGACCTCGCCCGCCAGGGCGTGGACCAGACCGTCATCCGGTTCCGGCGCGGCCTCGATGCCCGCTCGATCCCGGCCGTGAAGTTCCGCATTCCCGACCTGATGGTCACCGCCGGCCGGGTCATGGAGCTGATCAACAGCTACAATCCCGATGCCGTGTTCGTCGATGGCACGGGCATCGGCTGGGGCGTCGTCGATCGCCTCAATCAGCTCGGCTGCTCGACCGTGCGCGGCATCGATTTCGGCGCCCGGGCCGATCGCACCGACGGCGGCGACGCCGCGGCGCGCTACGCCAACAAGCGCGCCGAAATGTGGGGCTTCATGAAGGAGTGGTGCAAGGCGGGCTGCCTGCCCGACGACCGCGACCTTGTCGCCGACCTCACCGCCGTCGATTACGGCTACGACGCCTCGGACGCCATCCTGCTCGAGCGCAAGGATGACATGAGGAAGCGCGGCCTCGCCTCGCCGGACGACGGCGATGCCCTGGCGCTCACGTTTGCCTATCCGGTCGCCAAGAAGGACTGGGCCGAGGAACGCCGCTTCGAGGAGAAGCTCGCGACCCTGAGGCGGAGCTACCGGTGATGCTGGAGACAGCGTCCGCCCCAGCATACCCGCTCATTTTTCATGCTCCTCTCCCCCTTGGGGGAGAGGCTGGGTGAGGGGGTGATGCAGGAGGCATCCTTCGCGTTGACCCCCTCACCTAACCTCTCCCCCAAGGGGGAGAGGAACATGAGGGGACTACCCCAGCGCGCCCGCTGTGCGCAGCGTGTCGATTTCGGCCGGGCTATAACCCAGTTCGGACAGCACCGCGTCGGTGTGCTCGCCGTGGCCGGGTCCGCGGCCGGGCGTCACCGGCTCGGGGGCGAAGGACAGCCGGATCGGTGCGGAGAGGGTGCGCGGCATGTCGGGCAGGCTGCTGTCCACCACCGCGCCGTTGGCCACGGCCTGATGGTCGTGCGGCACGTCGCGCAGGACGCCCAGCAGGCCGAAGGTGATCTCGTGATGGCGCAGGCGCTTGCGCCATTCCGGCCAGGGATGGGCGGCGAACACCGGATCGAGGATCGCCGCCAGTTCGGCGGCGTGGGCGCGGCGGCTGTCGGTGGTCTGGAAGCGCGGATCTTCCAGAAGGTCGGTGCGCTCCAGCGCCTTGCAGAGCTCGGGCCACAATTTGTCCTCGCGCACGATGGTGAGCTGGATCCAGCGGCCGTCGGAGGTGCGGTACTGGTTGGCGAGCGCGCTGCGCGGCTTGGTGCGCGGCGGCCTGGGCGCCACATAGGCGCCGAGCAGGGCGCCCTGCGCCAGGATGGCGTTGGACCACAGGCCGCCGGCATGCAGCGAGGTGCTGACTTCGCTGCCCTGGCCGGTGCGCTCGCGATGCAGCAGCGCCATGGCGATGGCGGCGAACAGGTTCATGCCGGCCATCTGGTCGCCCTGCGCCGGCAACGAGAAGGCGGGCGGTCCGCCCTCGTGGGTGAGCGCGTCGAGCAGGCCGGAGCGGGCGAAGAACGCCGTGGAGTCGAAGCCCGGCTGCTCGGCGTCGGGCCCAGTTTCGCCGTAGCCGGTCAGCGAGGCATAGATCAGGCGCGGGTTGAGGGGCGCCACATCCTCGTAGCGCATGCGCAGCCGGGTGCGCACCTTCAGCGGGAAATTCACCACCATGACGTCGGCGGTCCGGGCCAGCCGCTCGAACACCGCGCGGCCCTGGGCGTGCTTGAGGTCGAGCACGATCGCCCGCTTGTTGCGGTTGGTCATGTGCCAGCAGAAATTGACCGGGTGCTGCGGAACGGAATGCGCCTGGCCCAGCTTGCGCTGCGGGTCGCCCTCGCCCGGCGGCTCGATCTTGATGACCTCGGCGCCGTAGTCGCCCATCACCGTGGTCGCCACCGGCCCGGCGATGAAGCTCGCCAGATCCAGGACGCGCAGGCCCTCCAGCGGCAAATGCCCGCTCATTGATGTTTTCCTTTCAAACCCTTAAACCGCACCCTACTCCCCGGAGGCGTCTCAAGGTCAATGGCCGGCGTCGGTCGAAATCTCTCGCTTGCAGCCCTGCTGATCGCCGTTCTTGCGGTCGGCGCCGTGCTCCTGCCGTCGGCCATGTGGGCCTGCGCGCTGGCGGTCCTGCTGGGGCTTGCCGGCGTCGTGCTGTTTCGCGGCAACCGCTGGCGTACCTCGGCGCTGGTGGCGGCGGCCCTGGCGCTCAGCCTGGCGGTGCTCGATGCGTTTGCCGGGCTGCTGTCGCCGACGGCGATAAACTACGGCCTGGTGAAGACGACGGTGCCCCGCTACTGGCCGCCGCCCGACCCCATCCTGGGCTTCCGGCCCCAGCCCAACAGCGAGGTCCTCAACACCGCGACCTTCGGGCCCGAGCTCCTCTATCGCCGCACCTACCATTTCGACGCCGATGCCGCGCGGGTGACGCCGCAGGCGCCGGCCGGCGCCGACACCTATCTCTTCCTGGGCGATTCCTTCATCTTCGGCCAGGGCCTGCCCGACGACGAGACGCTGGCCTCGCAATTCGCCAAGGCGGATGGGCGCAAGGTCCGGACGGTCAATTTCGGCGTGCCGGGCAATGCGCCCAACCATCTGGTGCGCGCCTTCGAAGCCGGTCTGCTCGACCGCTATGGGTCGCAACCGGTCAAGGCGGTGGTGACCTGGATCATCCCGGCCCAGCTCGCGCGCGTCACCGGCGACGGCTCTTGGCTCGGCTCCTCGCCGCGCTATGTGCTGGAGAACGGCAAGCTCCGCCACACCGGCACGTTCGACGACTATCGCCTGCGCCATCCCCTCGACGGCGCCAGGTATCTGCTGGGCCAGCTGTTTCCCTTCGTCGATGCGATCGGCATGAAGCAGCGCCAGGACGAGCAGGTCGAGCTGTTCCTGGCCATGATGGTGCGCCTGCAGCAATATTCCCGCGACAAGTTCGGCGCGCCGTTTGTCGTGATCTATTCCTGGCCCGACGAGACCTCGAGTCCCGGGCACGGCGAATCGGAGTTCGCCCAGCCGATGCTGGTCGGCGTGCTCGAGCGCCTGCGCAAGCTCGGCATCCCGCTGATCTCGGTCGACCACGTGACCAGCGCATACAACGTATCGCAGCTGCTCATCCCGCACGACGGCCATCCCAACGCCTTCAGCACGGAAATCATCGCAGCCGAGCTCAAGCGCCACCTGATCCAGTAATGAGCGCGGCGCTGGTCATCGATCAGCTCGCGCGGTCGGCCGAGCGCGCCCCGCAGGCGCCGCTGCTGCCCGAGCGCAGCGGCGAGGCGTGGCAGCGCCTCAGCAATGCCTGTGCCTGGGCGCAAAGCGGGGCGGTGGCTTCGT
>DATHNU010000409.1:0-7145 GCA_035485695.1 Reyranella sp.
GCTCCAGGTCGGATTGGCCGGCGTCTCGATCCACACCAGCTTGGTGGCGCCGCGCCTGACGGCGGCGGCAATGGCATCTGTCCGGTCGGCGTCGACGAAGTCGACTTTCAGGCCCCACTGCGTTGCAAAAGTTGCAAGCCAGTTGCGCAAAGACCAGTACATCACCTTGGGAACGACGACGTGGTCGCCGGGCGCCAAGGCAAGGAAGCAGGCCGTGGCGGCACTCATGCCCGATGAGAAGATCAGGGCCTTCGGGCCGCCTTCAAGAGCAGCGAGCGTCGCCTCGGCCTGGTCGAAGGTCGGATTGTCGGCGCGCGCATAGATGCGGCCGGAGCTGTAGCCGTTGTCCTCATCGCGTTGATACGTGCTCGCCATGTGGATGGGCGGCACGACGGCCTTCGTCACCGGATCGATCCAGCCCATCGCCTGGGCGGCGAGCGATGCGGCGGCGAAGTTCTTGTCGGACATCTTGGACACCGTGAGCTTACGAGTTGCTTACATGAAGCGTGCTTTTATAGCGCATCATCGCACTTGAGTCGGAGATGCTTTACTATCTGCTCTCGTAGTGAACTAGGGACGATAAACGTACCGTGGTTCACTGCAGTTCGCGTGGACTGCGTCGTGACGGCTTGCCCCCGGGGAGATGCGCGTATGGACGTTGAAACTTTTGCTCACCAGCCGCAGTTGCAACACGCCGGCCGCGGCGATCGTGTAGCGCGCACGCGTGAAGCCATCATCGCTTCGGCGTTGGCTTTGGCCTTGGCCGGAGAAGTGGCGCCGATCGTGCGCGATATCGCCAAGATGGCCGGCGTTTCGGCGCGCACCGTCTTTCAGCATTTTTCCGACACAGCCGAGCTCTACGTTGCCGTCCTCGGCCGCGTGCTCGCCGCGGTCGTCGGCGAAGCGCCCGATCCGAGCGGTACCTGGCCGATCGACGAGCGCGTCTCGATGATTATCAATCAGTGCAGCGAGCGTTGCGAACGCCTGCTGCCGATGTGGACCTTCGTCGAAACGCTGCAGCGCCGCTCGTCCGAGGCGGCGGACATGGTGGTGCAGATGTACACCGCCAATCGCATGCAGCTTTCGCACTGGTTCGACCGCGAGTTGACGGCGTTGCCGCCCGAGGCGCGCGAACGCACGCTGAATGCGCTGGCGATGGCGCTCGCGCCCGAAAGCTGGGTCGTGCTGCGTCAGCGGCTTGGTCTTACGGTCGAGCAGGCGCGCGACGAGCTGCGCTTCGTTGCCCGGGCCGTCTTCACGGACGGCGCGGCGCGCCGCTAGAAGAGGCCCGGCGCGCCAGCTCTTCGAGGGCGTGATCGCGCAAGCCCAACTCGCTGAGGTGGGCTGCGGTGTTCTGCACGTAGGCGAGATTCGTGCCGGTGGCGCCGCGTCCGCGGCGGACCAGCGCTGCCGCCGCGGCGAGCGGCAGCTTGCCCGCGAACTGGCGATGCCCGCGGTCGGCGAGATAGACCAACGCCGGCACCGTGCGGCCATTGTCGAGATGAATCGGTCGGATCGTCTCCCGGTAGACGCCATCATTGTCGATCTCTCGGTGGATCAGATAGCGCCGTACCGCGTCGTAGCGCTCGGCGGGCAGACGATGGGCGAGGCCGCGGCAGGCGCCGCCCGGCAGCAGGCCGAGTATGAGCCCGGGCTGCTTTGGCGTGCCGCGATAATGCTCGGAGTAGATGCAGAGCGCCCGATGCCAGCCTTGCAGGCGCGCGGCCCGCGTCTCGGGCGTGGCGAAACCCGGGTTCCACATCAGCGAACCGTAGCCGAAGACCCAGTAAGGCCGGGCGCTGTCCCCACGCGAACGCCTCATCCTGAGGAGCACGCCGCAGGCGTGCGTCTCGAAGGATGGGATCGCGCACCGCGCCTGTTCCCACCCTTCGAGACGCGGCCCTGCGGCGTGCTCCTCAGGGTGAGGTGGTGGTCCGGAGTCGCGCTCACGCCTGGTGGAGGTGGATCAGCGCGCGGCGGATCTCGCGGGTGCGCGTGAACAGGTCGAACAGCTTGTCGCCCTCGCCCCAGCGGATGGCGCGCTGCAGGTAGAAGAGATCTTCCTGGAATCGCTGCAGCACCTCGAGCACGGCCTCGCGGTTGTTCATGAACACGTCGCGCCACATCGTCGGATCGGAGGCGGCGATGCGGGTGAAATCGCGGAAGCCACCGGCGGCGAAGCGCAGGACCTCGCTGTTGAGATGGCCGGCGAGATCGTCGGCCGTGCCGACGATGCTGTAGGCGATGAGATGCGGCAGATGGGACGTGATGGCGAGAATGCGGTCGTGGTCGGCCGGATCGAGCCGCTGCACGTCGCTGCCCAGCCCTTTCCAGAATGCCTCGAGCTTGTCGACGGCGGCGGGATCGCTGCCGGGCAGGGGCGTCAGGATGGTCCATCGGCCGTCGAACAGGTCGATGAGCGCGGCCTCGGGACCGGAATTCTCGGTGCCGGCCACCGGATGCGCTGGCACGAAATGCACGCCCGCTGGAATGTGCGGCTGCATGGCGTCGACCACCGCCTGCTTTACCGAGCCCACGTCGGAGACGATGCAGCCGGGCTTGAGCGCAGGCGCGATGATGCGCGTGGCCTCGCCGCAAGCGCCGACCGGCGTGCAGACGATCACCAGGTCGGCATCCTCGCAGGCCGCCGCGAGGTCGGTGCCGCAATGATCGACCAGCTTCAGGCGGTTGGCGGTCTCGGCCGTCTCGGCCCGCCGCGTGGCGGCCACGATCTTCCTGGCAAATCCGCCGCGCCGCGCGGCCAGGGCGATCGAGCCGCCGATCAGGCCGATGCCGATCAGCGCGATCTTGTCGAACATCGGCTGGCCCGTGGGGGACTTGCTCATTTGGCGGCGACGAAGCGGGCGAGCGATTCGCGCACGGCCTTCACCTCGGCCTCGGTGCCGATGGTGATGCGCAGATGCTCGGGCAGGCCGTAGCCCGCGACCATGCGCGGGATCAGCCCATCATTCATCATCCAGTCGTTGGCGGCCGCCGCGCGCTCCTTCGAGCCAAAACCGACCAGCAGGAAGTTGCCGACGCTGGGCAAGGGCTGCAGGCCGAGCTTGGCGAGCTCGGTGCTGAGCCAGGGCAGCCAGATGTCGTTGTTGGTGCGGCTGGCGTCGGTGTGGGCGATGTCTTCGAGCGCGGCGATGCCGGCGATCTGCGCCGCCAGGTTGACGTTGAACGGCTGGCGCAGCCGGCTCATGACATCGACGACGCCGGCCGGGCCGTACATCCAGCCCAGCCTGATACCGCCCAGGCCGTAGATCTTGGAGAAGGTGCGGGTCATCACGACGTTCTCAGCCTGGTCGACCAGCTCGACGCCCGATTCGTAGTCGTTGCGGCTCACATACTCGGCATAGGCCGCGTCGATCACCAGCAGGACGTTCTTCGGCAGTCCGGCCTGCAGGCGGCGCACGTCGTCCTTCGTCACATAGCTGCCGGTCGGGTTGTTGGGATTGGCCAGGCAGACGACGCGGGTCTTGTCGGTGACCTTGGCCAGCAGCGCGTCGACATCGGCGCGGTAGCCCTTCTCCGGCGCGGCGACCGGCGTGGCGCCGACGCCCAGCGCGTTGATGGGATACATCAGGAAGCCGAACTGGCTGTAGAGCAGTTCGTCGCCCGGGCCGCAGTAGGCGCGCACCAGGAGGTTCAGCAGCTCGTCGGAACCGGTGCCGCAGACGATGCGCTGGGCGTCGAGCCCATAGTGCCGGCCGATCGCCGCGCGCAGCTTCTCCGTGCCGCCGTCGGGATAGCGATGCAGCTCGGCGGCCGCCTTGGCATAGGCCGCCATCGCCTTGGGGCTCGGTCCCAATGCGCCCTCGTTGGACGACAGCTTGGCGATCGTCTCCTTGCCCTCGACCGAATCCTTGCCCGGCACGTAAGGCGCGATTTTCATGATACCCGGCCGCGGGGCGAGGGCGCTCATGGCAGTCTCCCGTAAGAGTTGATCATGGCCGCGCCCCTAGGTCCGAGGGGTGGCCGGAACGGCATAGGCGCCGATCGCGGCGACGCGACCGCTCGTCAGTCCCAAGGCGGTCCCGAGCTCGCGCAAGCGCTCGTCGCCGTCGGCCAACACGCCCGGCAGCTCGACCAGATAGTGATGCACGCCGCCTGCAACCTGGTCCAGCGCCGACGTGAAGGCGGGCAGGCCGACCTTGGCCAACGCGCCGGCGATGCGGTTGCGGCTGAGCCCGGTGGCGGACTCGACCGAGACCAGGGTGCGATCGTCGCCGGAATCCTCGGGCTCCATGCGCGCCAGTACGAAGGCCGAAATGCCGCGGGCCCGTGCGTTGGGCATGTCCAGGAAGGGCAGCCGGGCCACTACGTTGGGCAGGGTCGCGTCGCGCCCCGCGAGCAGTGGCCACCACGGTGTTGCGTCGGATTCGATCGGCGTCGGCACGACGCCGATGGTCGACGGATTGGCGCGCACCGCCGCCAGCACCTGGGCCGGCGTGTCGTTGGCGACAAACGGGATCTGGCAGCCGAAATGATCGCGCGCGAGGTCCCAGTATCCTGGCTGGTCGGCGGGCCGGCAGATGGCGATCTTGAGGTCCGGCGTCTGCATCAGGGTGAAGGCACACATCATCTCGCGCCACATGCGATAGATGGCAGTCGACGGGAACGGTCCCTGATGCGTCGCCAGCCGCTGGCGCATGACCCGGGCCTCGCGACCCGGCCGCAGCGCCAGTCCACCGGGCGGCTTGGCGGCGGAAATCCGGTCCACCAGGTCGGCCCGGCGCCGGACCATGGCATGCAGCTCGCTGTCGATAGCGTCGATTTCCTGCCGCAAGCTGTCGAGACTGGGAGAATCCATGAGGCCGGTGATCCTGTGAGGCAGCGGCGATACTACGTTCCGTCCCTCCGCGTAAAGCCAAACAAGCCTTGAAATGCTTGCGCGGCACCGGCGAGGCCCGTATAGAAACCCCCGTGGAATTTGAGCCGACCGGCTTGCGGCCACGTTAATCCTCGCTAAAAGGTCGGAGAGCTTGAGAAAAGCCCCCGACCTTCACGGTCGGGGGCTTTTTCGTTGCGCGAGTGCCGCGCTTGAGGAGTGGGCAGTGGCGGTGGAGCTGGACGACCTGACCGAGGCTGAACGGAAGGCGCTCGCCCAATGCCGCCACGCGGTTCTGGGCACCGAGCGCCCGCTTCGGCTCGACTGCGGCGTCGATCTCGGCCCCTATCGGGTGGCTTATCAGACCTACGGGACGCTCAATCCGGAGAAGTCCAACGCCATCCTGGTCTGCCATGCACTCACCCTCGATCAGTTCGTGGCCGAACAGCACCCGGTGACCGGCAAGGAAGGCTGGTGGGAGAGCCTCGTCGGGCCGGGCAAGGTGATTGACCCGGCACACTACTTCGTCATCTGCGTCAATGTGCTCGGCGGCTGCATGGGCACGACCGGACCGCTCGCCCGCGAGCCGGCGCGCGGCGAGCCGTGGAACCTGCGCTTCCCGGTGGTGACCGTGGGCGACATGGTGCGCGCCCAGGCGGCCCTGCTCGATCACCTCGGAATCCCCGACCTGTTCTGCGTCATTGGCGGTTCGATGGGCGGCATGCAGGTGCTGGAATGGGCGGCGAGCTATCCCCGTCGCGTCTTCTCCGCCGTGCCGATCGCCTGTGCGGCCCGCCATTCGGCGCAGAACATCGCGTTCCACGAGGTTGGGCGCCAGGCGATCATGGCCGACCCCGAATGGCGGGGCGGCGACTACCGGCTGCACCAGACGGCGCCGGCGCGTGGCCTCGCGGTCGCGCGCATGACCGCGCACATCACCTATCTTTCCGAGCAGGCGCTACAGCGCAAGTTCGGCCGTGCCCTGCAGGACCGCAACGCATTGGGCTTCGGCTTCGACGCCGACTTCCAGGTCGAGAGCTATCTGCGCTACCAGGGCTCGAGCTTCGTCGACCGCTTCGACGCCAACAGCTACCTCTACATCACGCGGGCGATGGACTATTTCGACCTCGCCGGCGCCCATGGCGGCGTGCTGGCCAACGCCTTCCGCGGCACGCCGACGCGCTACTGCCTGATGTCGTTCACCAGCGACTGGCTGTTCCCGACGCGCGAGAGCCGCGAGATCGTCCACGCGCTGAATGCGGCGGCGGCCAACGTCTCCTTCGTCGAGGTCGAGAGCGACAAGGGCCACGACGCCTTCCTGCTGGAAGAGCCGGAGATGTTCCGCACCCTGGCCGGCTTCCTCAAGGGCGCGGGCACCGTGCGCGGGCTGAGGGATGTGCCGTGAACGCCGCCATTCGTGTCGATCTGCAGCTCATCGCCGATATGGTCAGCCCGGCCACGCGCGCGCTCGATGTCGGCTGCGGCGACGGCGCGCTCTTGGCCTACCTGGTGAACTTCAAGCGGGTCGACGCACGCGGCATGGAGCTGAGTCAGGCCGGCGTGAACGCCTGCGTGGCCAACGGCCTGTCGGTGATCCAGGGCGATGCCGACGCCGACCTGCGCGACTATCCCGACGATGCCTTCGACTACGTGATCCTGAGCCAGACCCTGCAGGCCACGCGCGAGCCGCGCGAGGTGCTGCGCCAGATGCTCAGGGTGGGCAAACGCGCCATCGTGTCGTTCCCCAACTTCGCGCACTGGCAGGTGCGCCTGCGCCTGGTGTTCGGCGGCCGTATGCCCGAGACGCCGTCGCTGCCCTTCAAGTGGTACGACACGCCCAACATTCACCTCTGCAGCATCGACGATTTCCGCGCGCTGTGCCGCGACATGGGCGTGCGCATCGAGCGCGCCATCGTGCTCGACCGCGCCAGCAAGCCGATCAGCCTGCCGCCGCTGCTCGCCAACCTTCTGGGCGAGCAGGCGGTGTTCATGCTGCGGCGGGACTAATCATCGCTAGGGCGCGCCACTCTAGTGGCGCGATCTTTCATGCTCCTTGGGACCGCGGGCGTCTCTCCCGCCCGACGATCATGAGCGGGCCGGAGGCCCGCGGTCCGGAAGACCATGACGCGCCACTGGAGTGGCGCGCCCCCGCGAAGCTGGGCGTCAACTCACCGCCCGTTCGTACTCGGCCTCGACCTCGTCTTCGCCCAGCTTCACGAAGCCGTGCCGTTCATAGAAGCGGCCCGCCGGACTGCCGCGCAGCACTTCGAGTCGCACCGGAAGGCGCAGGGCGTCGGCTTCCGCCAGC
>DATHNU010000410.1:0-4170 GCA_035485695.1 Reyranella sp.
GAAACTTTTGGCCGCCGACACGATCTCGTCGACATGCGATTCCGGATCGAGATCGCCGATCAGGTACGTCCATTTATCGGCGCCGGAAAAGGCCACCGTGCACGGGCGCTTGCACACCGCCAGACAGTCGACGGCCGTGACGGCGAGGCCTGTCTGCCCGTCGCCGAGCAGGCGGGCCTCGATCGCCTGCGCAAGGCCGCGGCCGGGCTGATCGAACGATTCGTCATCGTCGCCAAGAGGCCGCCGGCAAGAGACGCAGACGAAGATCGTGACCGACGTCATGACGGCATGGGCTGGTTCGCAGGCTTCGGCGCGAACTTGGGCCACAGAACACCGACGGCGATCCCGGCGAGCGCCCACAACAGGCCCTGCACGACAAGCGACAGGGCGGTGAACTCGGCCGCGACCTCGGCCGGCACCTTGCTCTCGAGCGCATGGGGATGCGGCGCGCCGATGACGTGCGGCGCCAGCAACACGACGACGGCAACCAGCCGCGCGATGGGACGTCCGGAGCGCAGGAACGTCCACAAGGCAAAGGCCGTAGCGACGGCGGTGGCGATCCACCAGGCCTGGCGGGCGATCAATGCGCCGACGCCGCTGCCCGGCAGCTCGGGAGCAAGCCCGGCCGCGGGGGCAAGACCGGTGGCGACAAAGCCCGCGATCGCCCAGGCCAGCGCTCGGCGTTCGTCGATCGGATCGCCGGCGAAGATCATGCCGGCCAGCAGGAGGAAGGCCATCCCCATGGCCGTCGCGACGGTGGCGACGCTGGTGTAGAAAAAGCGCGGCAGACCGTCGGCGGGTTTCCAGCCGTGATCATGCGCAGCATGGTCGTGTTCCTTGGCCGCACCGGGCGCCGGCGGCACCGCGGACGCGCCAGCGCCTTGCGTCTCATAGGTCTCGGCCAGGAGAATGAGAGGCGTGGTCGTGACCTGCTGGAGAACGGCGATCAGCAGCCCAGCCAGCAGCCCGGCCAAAAGGCCGACCGACAATACCCGCGCGAGCATTGGCCCAGCCTCAGTGGCAGGGAAAGCTCAGCCCATGACGGGTGTCGTGCGCCGCGTTGTGAATGAACTCGGGATAGGCAAAGCCGGTCAGGAAAATCAGGCCGAGCCCGAGAAGCAGGGCGACGCCTGCCGCGCGGAGCGCTTCGCTTCGTTCTGTCGTCCGGACGACGGGAGCAGTCGTACTGGTCATTTCAATCTCCTTGGCTGCCCCTCCGGCAGCCCGAATACACGATACGACGGCAGGTCTCCTGGCTCTCGGGTCTTCGCCTCTGGCCACCTTCCCGGTTTCCCAGTGGTGTCTCGGCCATCGGCTTGCCGACTACAGTTGCGGGGGCAGCCGCAGATTGGGGCAAGAAGCCTTTACCGCGTTCCCTTTTGATCCCCGTGAGGGGCACCGTCGCCCGCTTGATACGGGCCGCGACGAAGCCCCGTCAACGGGATTCGCCCGGCCGTTGCCCCGCCTTGCTGGCCCCGTCTTGCTGAGTGGGGCATAGCCGACCATTCTGCGCGCCCCAATTGGAAAGCAGGCACGGATGCCGCCCGAGTCAGACGAAACCGCCCGCCACAAGGCCAAAATGGCCAATCGCAAGGCCGTCCAGGACGCCGAGGTCGCCGGCAAGACCGTCGAGAAGGGCCTGCTGATCGTCCATACCGGCAAGGGCAAGGGCAAATCGACGGCGGCCTGGGGCCTGCTGCTGCGCGCCGTCGGCCGCGGCTTTCGCTGCGGCGTCGTGCAGTTCGGCAAGGGCGCGTGGCAGAGCGGCGAGCGCACGGCGATCGAGCGTCTGGGCGACCAGGTCGAATGGCACACGCTGGGCGAAGGCTTCACCTGGGAGACGCAGGACCGCACCCGCGACATCGAGGCGGCCCGGCGCGCCTGGGCCAAGGCGCGCGAGCTGATGGCCAACCCGGCGATCCGCCTGATCGTGCTCGACGAGCTCAACATCGCGCTGCGCTACGATCATCTCGACATCCAGGAAGTCGTCGAGGCGCTGAAAGCGCGCCGCGGCGACCAGCACATCGTGGTCACCGGCCGCAATGCCAAGCCCGAGCTGATCGAGGCGGCCGATCTCGTGACCGAGATGATGCCGGTGAAGCACCACTTCGCCGCCGGCGTGAAGGCGCAGGAGGGCATCGAATTCTGATGAGCGCCCGCGCCCTCATGATCCAAGGCACGGGCTCCGATGTCGGCAAGTCGCTGCTGGTGGCAGGCCTCGCCCGCGCCTTCACGCGGCGCGGCCTGAAAGTGCGGCCGTTCAAGCCGCAGAACATGTCGAACAACGCGGCGGTCACCGCAGACGGCGGCGAGATCGGTCGCGCCCAGGCGCTGCAGGCGCGCGCCGCGAGGGTGGCGCCCAGCGTTCACATGAACCCGGTGCTGTTGAAACCCCAGAGCGAGATCGGCGCCCAGGTCGTCGTGCAGGGCAAGGTCGTCGGCAACGCCAAGGCGCGCGACTACCAGGCGATGAAGCCCAAGCTTTTAGGCGCGGTGCTTGAAAGCTTCGCGCTGCTGGCGGCGGAGGCGGACCTGGTCCTGGTCGAAGGCGCGGGCTCGGCGTCGGAGGTCAACCTGCGCGCCGCCGACATCGCCAACATGGGCTTCGCGCGCGCCGCCGACGTTCCCGTCGTGCTGGTGGGCGACATCGACCGCGGCGGCGTGATCGCGAGCCTGGTCGGCACCAAGACGGTGATCGATCCGGCCGACGCGGCGATGATCGTGGGCTTCATCGTCAACCGCTTCCGCGGTGATCCGTCGTTGTTCGACGACGGCATGAAGACGATCGCCCGTCACACCGGCTGGCAGGCGCTGGGCCTGGTGCCGTTTTTCGATGCCGCGCATCGTCTGCCGGCCGAAGACGCATTGGGGCTGGGGGCGCACGATTCCAGTCGCGCGTCTTTGTCGATGCACACGGATGATCGCGCCACTTCAGCGCGGAGAATTACTCCACGCGCAGTGGCGCGCCCCCAGCGCATCGCCGTGCTGGCCTATCCGCGAATCGCCAATTTCGACGATTTCGATCCGCTGCGGCTGGAGCCCACTGTCGATCTCGTATTCATCAGACCCGGCGAACCGATTCCCGGCGATGTCGCTCTCGTCATCCTGCCCGGCTCGAAAGCCACGATCGCCGACCTCGCAGCCTTGCGTGACGCAGGATGGGAGGTCGATCTGCAGGCGCATCTGCGGCGCGGCGGCCATATCCTCGGCATCTGCGGTGGCTACCAGATGCTGGGACGGAAGATCTCCGATCCAAACGGCATCGAGGGACCACCGGCCACGGTCGAGGGCCTGGGCCTGCTCGACATCGATACGGTGCTGGAAGGCGATAAGGTCCTGGTCGAGATCAACGGCGAGACCGACGCCGAGGGCGTGCCGTTCAAGGGCTACGAGATGCATATCGGGCGGACCACGGGTTCGTCCCGGCCCCTCCTGAAACTCTGCACCGGCAAGCATGACGGCGCGGTGAGCGCCGACGGCAGGATCGCCGGCTGCTACATCCATGGGCTGATGACGGACGATCGCCAGCGCCGGTACTGGCTGCAGCGCATTGGCGCCGGTGGCTCGACATTCGCCTACGAGTCCGAGATCGACTCGACGCTCGACCTGCTGGCCGACCATATCGAAAAGCACGTCGATTGCGACCTGCTGCTCGAGCTGGCCCGGGAATCGAAGGTGCGTCAGACCGTATCCGGAGGAACACCCGAAGAGGAACGTGGGTGAGGACCTCTGGGCCGGAGATGGTCTCGCGTCTCGCGATGCACGCCGGCTTTGTCGTCGCCTGCCTGGTCTGCATCCTGGTGGCGCACTACGCAGCCGTGCTTCCCCATGAATACGCGCATTCCTTCATGGCATTTGCGCTCGGCTACAAGAGCGATCCGCTGGTCATACATTTCGGCGGCACCAGCGTCGGCAACCTGATTTCGCTGATCAACATCGACGAGCAGGTCGACTACGCTCCCATGTTCGCGCGGGGCGACGGACCGGCCGCGGCCCTGGTCGGCATCGCCGGCCCGGGACTGGCCAACGGCACGATGTATCTGCTGTCGCTCTTCCTGCTGCGGCGGCCGAGCGTCCGCCGCAATGTCTTCCTCTTCATGCTGGTCTTCTGGTTCAATTTCATGAACGTCGCCAACTTCTTCGACTACGTGCCGATCCGCACCTTCGCGT
>DATHNU010000411.1:0-6006 GCA_035485695.1 Reyranella sp.
GGCAAGAAGGTGGGCTCGACCCTGACCTCGGGCGAATATCCCTTCCTGCCGGCTTTCCTCAAGAATGTCGGCCTCACCATGGCCGACATCCAGTCGATCTCGCTCGACAGCAAGGTGCGCGAGAGTGCGCTGATCGACAAACAATGCGACGCCATCACCTGCTTTGTTGCGAGCGCCCTGCCCAAGATCATGGCGGCCGGCATCAATCCGCGCGTCTTTCTCTACAGCAAGTACGGCCTGCCGTTCTATGCGCACTCGCTCACCACCACGAACGAATACTTCGCCAAGGAGAAGGCGTTGTGCGAGGCGATGACCATGGGCCTCTCCGAAGGCGTGAAGTTCGCCCTGCTCAATCCGGCGGAGACGATCGAGATCCTGTTCAAGGAAGTGCCCGAGATGAAGCTCGCCTCGACCGCCAAGGAGCAGCTCGAGATCGGCATGGGCGTGTGGGCCGCCAACTATGCCTCGAAGGAAGCGATCGACAAGGGCGTGGGTTACGCCGATCCGGCGGTCTACGCCAAGATGACCGATCTGATCTTCGAGAATGCCGGCGCGGCGGGCGACAAGAAGCCCGATCCCGCCTCGCTCTACACCAACGAGTTCGTCGGCAAGCTCAAGCTCAGCGACGCCGAATGGGCGAAGGCGAAGGCCGCCTCGGCCAAGTACGCGCTGGGATGAGCACGACGGCCGCGGCACTTCGTGTGGTACGGCCGGTCGGCGCGCGCCCAGATGGCCTTGAGGCGGCTGGCGCGGACTATGTCGTCGTCGACCGGGTGCGCAAGGTCTACAACGAGGGCAGCCGCCAGCAGGTCGAGGCGGTGGCGCCCAGCTCGTTCGCCATCAAGGCCGGCGAGTTCGTGGCCCTGCTGGGCCCGTCGGGTTGCGGCAAGAGCACGCTCCTGATGATGATCGCCGGGCTCGACGCCCCGAGCCAGGGCACGATCGGCGTTGCCGGCCACGCCCTCACCCAGCCGCGCGCCGAGACCGGTATCATGTTCCAGGATCCGACCTTGCTGCCGTGGAAGAGCGCGCTCGACAACGTGCTGTTTCCCTTCCAGGCGGCGAAGCGTTCGGCTGGCCCGGCCGATGCGCGGACGCGCGCGCGGGCCGCCACCCTGCTCGACCAGGTCGGCCTCGGTGGCTTCCACCATCACAAGCCGCGCCAGCTCTCCGGCGGTATGCGCCAGCGGGTCGCCATCTGCCGCGCCCTGGTCTACGAGCCCGACCTGCTGCTGATGGACGAGCCGTTCAGCGCGCTCGATGCCATCACGCGTGACGAGATGAACCTGGTGCTGATGAAGATGTGGGAAGAGCATCACCGCACCGCGCTCTTCGTCACCCACTCGATCCGCGAGGCCGTCTATCTCGCCGACCGGGTGCTGGTGATGAGCCGGCGGCCCGGTCGCATCATCGAGGACATCCGCATCCCCTTCGCCCGGCCGCGCGGGCTGGAGATCGGCGAGACGGTCGAGTTCAACGAGATCTGCGGCCATCTGCGCGGCAAGATCCAGCACGCACCGGCGTGATGGCGATGCATCCTCTTGCCGGAGCGCGGACCTCCAGGTCCGCTCTTGTCATCGGATCGACAAAAAAGATGCGGACCTGGAGGTCCGCGCTCCGGCAAGAGCGGCTGCGCCCGCTGGTGCTGCCGACGGCCTTCGCCGCCGCCCTGCTGCTCACATGGCAGGCGACGGTCGTGATCTTCGGCTATCCCAAGGTGATTCTGCCGGCGCCGTCGGACATCTTCGCAGCGCTTGCGGACAATTTCCCCATGATCTGGCAGCAGACGGTGCCCACCGTGCGCGACACGCTGGCGGGGTTTGCATTGGCGGCGATTTTCGGGGTCGGCCTTGCCTCGCTGCTGAGCTTCAGCCGGGTGCTGCGCGATGCGGTCTATCCCCTGATCATCGTCATCCAGCTCGTGCCCAAGATCGCCTGGACGCCGTTGTTCATCGTCTGGGTCGGCATCGGCTGGCCGTCGCGCCTCACCATCGCCGCCTTCATCGGCTTCTTCCCGATCTTCATCGCCATGATGGCCGGCCTCGAATCGACCGATCGCTCGCTGGTCCGGCTGTGCCGTGGCCTCATCGCCACGCCGTGGCGGACCTTCTGGCTGGTCCGCCTGCCGGCCTCGACGCCCTATCTGTTCGCCGGCCTGAAAATCGCCATCACGCTGGCCGTGATCGGCGTCATCGTGGCGGAGTTCATCTCCTCGTCCGAAGGGCTGGGCTTCCTGATCCTGCAAAGCGCCGCCCTGTTGCGCACCGACATCATCCTGGCCGCCATCACCGTCCTCTGCCTCGTGGGCCTCGTCTGCTACGGCTTGGTGCATGCGGGCGAACTGGCCGTGCGCCGGTGGCACGGCGAATGACCGACATCGGTCTGAAGCTGGCGCGGCCTCCCTGGCGCGACCTCGCCGGCATCGGCCGCGACACGGTGCGGCTGATCGCGCCGCCCGCGGTGCTGGCCATCCTGCTGCTGGGCGGCTGGGAAGCGCTCAGCCGCGGCGGCACGCTGAGCGCGCGGCTCCTGCCGGCGCCCAGCAAGGTGTTCGACACGCTGATCCGCTCGCTCGGTGTCCTGCTCGAACAGGCGCAGCCCACCTTCTGGGGTGCCGTCGCCGGCATATTCCTGGCCGCTGGCCTCGGCATCGCGCTGGGCGCCGCCGTCTCCTACTCGCGCACGCTGATGCAGGCGGTCTATCCCACCATCGTCTTCTTCCAGCTCATCCCCAAGGTGGCGCTGGCGCCTGTCTTCCTGCTGTGGTTCGGGACCGGCTTTGGCGCCAACGTGATCTTCTCGGTCTTCATCGCGTTCTTTCCCGTCCTGGTCGCGACCATCACCGGGCTGCAGGCCGCGCCGGCCGGATACGAGAGGCTCTGCCGCGGCCTGATGATATCGCGGCTGCGGACCTTCACGACGGTGAAATTCCCCTTTGCCCTGCCGCATATCTTCAGCGGCCTGCGCATTGGCGTCACCTTCGCGGTGATTGGCGTGGTGCTGGGCGAGTTCATCACCGCACAGACCGGGCTGGGCTACATCATCCTGTTCTCGGCCAACAATTTCGAGACCGCGCTGTTGCTCGCCGCCATCCTCCTGCTGTGCGGCGTCGGCATCGTGCTGTTCGCCTTCTTCCTCGCGCTCGAGGCGGTCGTCATGCGGCTCTACGACAGCCGCTAGAGCGGAATCCGATCAGATGGAACCGCATGCGGTTCCATCTGATCGGATTCGCGCGCACGGGAGATTCTCGTTTCAAAGGGCACAATCCGCCCAGCTGATTACAGCTGGGCGGATTGTGTCCTAGGGGCGAAGCGGCGCGGCAGCGTGCTGATCGAGGGGCAGACCGGCGATCTCCGCGATCAGCTTCTTGGTCAGGGCCCGGCCGAACGACTCGTGTCCTTCGGCAACGACGGTGAATGAGCCGAAGCCGCCGATGACGTTGTCCTGGAAGTATTTCTCCAGGCCGCCTGGCGGATCCGTGTGCTCCGGCCGGAACGATTGCCCCGGCGGCGTCAGGATGACCAGGCCATTGATGGTGATGCCCTTGCCGACGGCGTCGTCGCGCGCCTCGGTGACCGGGCGGCCGGAATTGTTGTTGCCATCACCGGAGATATCGATGATGCGCCGGTTTGACTTGAATGGCGCGCGCTCGAGCTGGTCCACGGAAAAGTCGATGGCGCTGCTGATCGAGGTGCTGCCGGCGAAGGACCGTGGCACTTCGACCAGCCTGTCGCCGAAGCCGCGCGAGGAGTCGCCATCCGCGATCAATGTCCAGTCGACCACGACAGTTTGCATGCCCGTCGTCGCCCATTCGACGAAACACACGGCAATGCGCCGGTTGGGGCCGGATGTGATGGCCCTCACCACCTCCGGATCCGCAAGGGCGGCGGCAGCCCCTTCCCGCTGCAGCTTGAATTTGCCTTCGGTCACGCTGCGCGAGACATCGGCGGCGAGCACCAGCAGCAAATCGACAGGATCTGCAGCCCGCGCCACCGGCGGGGAAAGCGTCAACGCCAGGCTCAGCAGCGCAATTACCACTCTCATCGCATAGATCATTTGTCGATCCCATAGCTGGCCCGTCTGCCGACGGTGACGGTTTGGCTGACTGCTGGCAAGAGCACGGGCCGCAGGGAGAAGCCGCGTCGGGTCATATCCTTGCGGGGAGCGCACCACCCCGTGGCGCTCTTGATTCTTCCGGACCGTGTGAACTTGTGATGCTGATGAGCACGGAGTGGCGCGCTCCCAGCAGTGAGCTTCAGCCGGCCATCGTCGGACGCGCCGCGCGCCACTTCGTCGCGGTTTCATAAGCATGGGCGGCTCGGAACAATGTCGGCTCGGTGAACGGCTTGCCGGCCAATTGCACCGCGACGGGAAGGCCGCCTTCGCCGAAACCGGTGCAGATGCTGATGGCGGGAAAGCCCGTGACGTTGAACGGCATGGTGAAGGACGGCTTCTCCATGTTGGCCCATTTCGGCACGCTGTCGATGCGCGGCGCCTCGCCGGGCTGGGACGCGCTGACGATGATGTCGAGATCTTCCATCGCCGCGGCCATTTCCCGGCACAGCATGTGGCGGCGGCGCGTCGCCTGGATCATGTCCGGGCCGCTGACGGTCGCGGCAAGGCTGACCCTGTCACGGAACAGTTCGCCGTAGTCCATGAAACGCTCGCGCATCCAGGGACCGTGTAGCGTAAACGCCTCGGTAACCATGATCAGATAGCCGACCGCGTGGTAGTCCGCCGCCGGGGACAGGGTGATGTCGCGGACCTCGGCGCCTTCCTTGCGGAAGAAATCCAGGGCCGCGTCGATGCCCGCGCGTGTGGCGTCCGACGCGCGATGGTCCTGCTCGAAGAAATGGCGGACCACGCCGATGCGCAGCCCCTTCACGCTCTTGCCGAGTTCGGCTGTGAAATCCGGCACCGGCCGATCGACGCTGGCCGGATCCTCGGGGTCGGGACCGGCCATGCCCTGCAGCAGCAACGCGCAATCTTCCGCCGTCCAGGCCATCGGACCAGCGTGATCGAGCGAGAAGGCGAGCGGCAGGATTCCGCTCCGGCTGGACAGGCCATATGTCGGCTTGATCCCGGCAATGCCGCACAGCGCCGCCGGTCCGCGAATCGATCCACCAGTGTCGGATCCGGTTCCGCCCAGGATGAGACCGGCGGCGACGGCCGCCCCGGTACCCGAGGAGGAGCCCGCCGTGAAGTGGTCCCTGTTCCACGGATTGCGCGCCGGCGGCCAGGGCAGGTCGAAGGATGGCCCGCCGAAGGCAAACTCATGCGTCGACAGCTTGCCCAGCATGACGGTGCCCGCGTCCGCCCACTTCTTGACGGTATGGGCATCGCGCGTGGGCACGTTGTGCTCCAGCAGCTTCGAATGCGCCGTCGTGCGGATCCCGGCGGTGTTGTAGATATCCTTGTGCGCGATCGGGATGCCGTCGAGCCGGCCGCGCAGCGCGCCCGACATCTGCCGCGATTCGGCGGCTTTGGCGTCCACCAGCGCACGGTCTTCCGTCACCAGGAGAAACGCATTCAGGGCCGGATCGAGGCGGCGGATACGGTCGAGATGCGTCTTGGCGAGTTCGACCGGGGACAGCTTCTTGGCTGCGATGAGTCGGGCGGCTTCGGCGATGGTCAGGATCGCCGACATCAGCCTTGCTCCACATCGAAGGTCAGCGCGGGTTCGGCGTCGCGCGGCAGCGGCGCGTTCACGCGCTCAATCATTCTGCGGAAGATCTCGGCGCCGGGAAGGATCTCCTTCACCTGAGCGGGCGTCAGGGTCAGGCCGGCCCGGGCCAGCATTGCCTCGAGTTCAGCTTCAGCGATCGGCGGAGTGCTCACGACGCGTTCCTTTCTGTTCCGAATGGCGGCAACGACAGCCTATGCAAGAATCATGGTCGATGGGAGCGCATCGGCTTCACATTACGAGACTTCGCGCGTTAACTGGGTCGCCATGATCATCGATCGCATCGACCCTATCGCCCTGCGGCTTCCCATCAACAGACCGGC
>DATHNU010000412.1:0-2801 GCA_035485695.1 Reyranella sp.
ATTCGTTCGACCGCGACCGCCTGCTGCTCGGTATCTGGACGACCGTAGAGCTGTCCTGTCTCTGCCTGGTGCTGAGCCTGGTGATCGGCGTGGTCGGGGCCTGGCTGCAGGGCTCGCGCTTCACCCTGCTGCGCCGCCTCATGCAGGGCTACATCCAGTTCTTCCGCAACACGCCGCCCCTGGTGCAGCTCACCTTCTTCTACTTCGCCGTCGGCGGGCTGCTGCCGCGCGTGCACGACGCCAGTGGCCAGGCGGTGCCCCTGGTCAGCAGCTTCGGCTGGGCGGTCCTGTCGTTTTCGTTCTTCGCCGGCGCCTTCAATGTCGAGATCTTCCGCGCCGGCATCGAGGCGGTGCCGCGCACCACCATCGAAGCCGCCGAGTCGCTGGGCTACAGCCGGCTCAAGGCCTACGTCTATATCGTGCTGCCGCTGGCTTTCCGCATCAGCCTGCCGGCGCTCAACAACAACTTGGTCAATCTCGTTAAGACCACGACGCTGGCCTATGCCATCGGGGTCCCCGAGCTGCTCTATGCCGCGGCGCAGATCTGGTCGGAGCAATTCAACGTCTGGGAGATGATGAACGTCCTGCTGGTGACCTACGTCGCCCTGGTGGGTGTTCTGGTCTGGGGCATGGCGCGTTGGGAACGCGCCCTGCGCATTCCGGGATACGACACGTGATCCGCTCCGACCTGCCGGTTCTGCTCGCCCGCCCACCGGCCCTTGCCGTTGGCCGCAGCGGCGACGAACGCTGGTTCAACTGCCGTGGCATTCTTCGGCCGCGCACCCTGGCCCCGCTGGCGACGGCCTTGGTCGTTTCGATGATCGTCGCCGAGGCCCAAAGCCAAGGAGCTGCCTCGCGGCCCGGCATCCTGGCGACGCTCTGGCTATGGGCGCCCGTCGTGTTCGGCGGCTTCCTGTTCAATCTGCTGACGAGCGTGCTGTCGATGGCGCTGGGCACCGCGGCGGGCTTGCTGCTGGGCCTCGCGCTCATTTCTCTGGTCCGCCCGATCAGCCGCACGGCGTGGTATGTGACGCAGTTCTTTCGCAATGCGCCGTGGCTGGTGCTGCTGTTCTACTGCATGCTACTGCTGCCCTTCGAAGTCTCGTTGTTCGGCCAGCCGGTGCCACTCCCCGCCTGGCTCAAAGCCGCGGTCGGGCTGGCCTTGCCGGTGATGGCCAATGTCGCGGAGATCGTGCGCGGCGGCGTGCAGTCGATCCCCGACACGCAATGGCAGGCCGCCGATTCCCTGGCCTTCACCCGTCTGCAGACGATCCGCATGATCATCCTGCCGCAGTGTCTCAAGCGCATGACGCCGCCCTGGATGAACCTCTATGCCGTCCTGACCATGGCGACGACGCTGATCTCGATCGTCGGCGTCCAGGAGGCCTTGACCCTGACGCGCGCCGCGCTGGTCGCCGACGGCAGGGTCGAGATGTTCGTACCGATGTACCTGATGCTGCTGATGTTCTTTTTCCTCTACTGCTATCCGATCGCACGCTGGACCATCGCGCTCGAGCGCCGCTTCAACGTGAAGGCTTGACGGCGATGGCGCGCGCGCTCGGGCCCCCGCTGGTCGTGGCGACCAATGTCGAGAAGCGGTTTGGCAGCCTGGTCGTGCTGCGCGACGTCTCCTTCACGGTGGCGCGCGGCGAGACGGTCTGCGTCATCGGCCCGTCGGGATCGGGCAAGTCGACGCTGCTGCGCTGCATCAACGCGCTGGTGCCGATCGACAAGGGCTCGATCAGGGTCGAGGGCGTCGAGGTCAACGACCCCGACCTGGACAAGCTCGCCTTGCGCAAGAAGGTCGGCATGGTCTTTCAGCAATACAATCTGTTCCCGCACCGCACCGCGCTGCAGAACGTGATGATGGCGCCGGTCCATGTCCTCAAGCAGGACCCGGCGGAGGTCGAGACCCGCGCGCGACGCCTTCTCGCCAAGGTGCGGCTGGACGGCAAGGAGGGTGCCTATCCCGGCGAATTGTCGGGCGGCCAGCAACAACGGGTCGCGATCGCGCGGTCCCTGGCGATGAATCCCTCGTTGATGCTGTTCGACGAGGTGACGGCGGCCCTCGATCCGGAAACCAAGAAGGAAGTGCTGGTCACCATCCGCGAGCTCGCCGTCGAAGGCATGACCTGCATCCTGGTCAGCCACGAGATGAGCTTCGCGCGCGAAGTCGCCGACCATATCTACTTTACGGACCACGGCGTCATCGTCGAACATGGGCCGCCCGGAGAGCTTCTTCTCCATCCCCGGGAGGCGCGCACCCGCGCCTTTCTCGATCAGGTCCTCTGACCCACAGGATTGCGGAACCCAGGCCATGAAATCCACCCCGCCATGAAATCACATGTCCAGGTCGCGGTGATCGGCGGCGGCGTCGTCGGCGCCAGCGTGCTCTATCACCTGACCAAGATGGGCTGGAAGGACGTCGTCCTGATCGAACGCAGCGAGCTCACTTCGGGCTCGACCTGGCACGCCGCCGGCGGCATGCACACGATCAACGGCGATCCCAACGTCGCCAAGCTGCAGCAATACACCATCAATCTCTACAAGGAGATCGAGGAGATCTCGGGTCAGTCTTGCGGCGTGCATCTCACCGGCGGCCTGATGCTGGCCGGCACGAAGGAGCGCCTGGACTGGCTCAAGATGGTCAATGCGCGCGGCCGCTATCTCGGCATGGAACTCGACATGGTGTCGGTCGACGAGGCGGCCAAGCTGTTCCCGCTGATGGACAAGCAGCATTTCGTCGGCGCGCTCTACGACCCGATCGAAGGCCATGTCGATCCGTGGGGCGTGACCGTCGC
>DATHNU010000413.1:0-13034 GCA_035485695.1 Reyranella sp.
GCCGCCATGCCGGCCGACATCCGCCACCAGGGCTACTCGACCAAGCGCTCGATGCTCTATGTCTGGGAGAACGTCACCCCCGGCCTGCCGCAGCGCTACGAAAGCGGCGAGCTGTCGCCCTATCCGGTCGATTTCTGACGGGAAGCTGGAGTGGCGCTCATTACCTCGCAGGAAATCGCCTGCCGCGCGGATTCGCGCTCTCCTTCCGGCGTCCCATCAGAAGGAGAGTTGCCATGTCCAACATCGAATCCGTCATCGAGAAATACGTCGCGAGCTGGAACGAGACCGATCCGGCCAAGCGTCAGTCGTCCCTGGCCGCGTCCTGCGCCACCGACGCGCACTACCGCGATCCGGTGATGGCGAGCGATGGCCATTCCGGCCTCGACGCCATGCTGGCGGGCGTCCAGGCCAAGTTCCCGGGCTTCGTGCTGCGGCGCATCTCCAAGGTCGACAGCCACAACGACGCCGTGCGCTTCGCCTGGTCGCTCGGCCCCGTATCGGGCCCGTCGGTGGTCGAGGGCGTCGACTTCGCGACGCTGTCGGCCGACGGCAAGCTCGCGAACATCGTGGGCTTCATCGACAAGATGCCCGGCTGACGACCCATCCATCGCCAGAGGCGCGCCGCCGGTCGGTCCCGGCGGCGCGCCGCTTTGTCCCGATTCGGACAGTCCATTTCGTCCTGTCACCAATCCTTGCCGACGGCGTTCCGGGACTGGAGCCTAAAGCACAAACCCCCGCTGCGCTCCGACCCGCCCCAGCACCGGCGGGCCAAGGCCCGCTCCGGCACCGCCCGGGGCGGGCCTTTCTTCTGTCGGCGCGTAACGAGACTTCTGTCCGTAACCGGACATTGAGCCGCGGCCGGCCATCAGCGTTTGTCATCTCCCTGAGACGGTCCCTGCGCAAAACAATCGCACCGCGCAACCGATTCGCCGTATCCGGCTTTAGCTGTGTCGCTCATTCCATCGGTCCCGCGGGCGACGCCCGGAGGAGGTTCTCGAACATGGCTCGGATCCTCGTGGTCGAAGACGAAAATTACCAGGCGATGGAAATGGCCTGGATGATCGAGGACGCCGGCTATTCGGTCGTCGGGCCGGAAGCCTCCGTCGAGGCGACCCGCCGGGTGCTGGCGCAGCAGCGCGTCGACCTTGCCCTGCTCGACGTGGTGCTGGGCGGCGAAACGGTGTTCCCGATATCCCGACTGTTGGACAGCCTGCGCACGCCGTTCATCTTCGTCACAGTCTGTTCGCCGGCCGCGCTCCCGGTGGAATACCAGGCGCGCCCCTTGCTCGCCAAACCCTACAAGCCGGACGTTCTGGTATCGTTCATTCAGGCGACTCTGAAGAACGCCTAACGGTCATATTTGGTGGCGTGCTCTTCGGCGTGCAATTTGTCGATGATGGCCTGGGTATCCTCGGCCAGCTTCACCAGCCCGGTATAGCGCGCCCGGAGCGCTGCGATGTCGCCCTTGTCGGTCGAGTTGCCGCGCGGTTCGGCCAGCAGCGCATTCTCCTTCATCAGCAGTGAGGCGGCGATCTGCATGGCTTCCAGCCGTGCCTTGCGCGCCGCGCCTTCCAATTCCTTGATCCGTTGCGCGAGGGTTTGTTCGTTGTCTTTCATCGCAACAATGGCTCCGGCGCCGCTCTGCGCATGGCCTGAATGCCCCGCATGCTGCCCTGCAATGCGCAGGCGGGCAAGACGTCGAATGAGCTTCATAACAGCACTGCTAGCACAGACCGCCTGTCGTGGTTCAGCGCTTTTCCGGGCCCGTCTCATTGTATGACGGGGGAGGCCAAGGACGCTGTTGACAGAACTGAGCAATGCTGTGGCGTATAGCTGCCGACCGTCACGACCACAGGATCGGCATCATGCTCCCCGCTCGGGCTTTCTTTGGAGACCCCTCCACCGGTGACCAGAGTTTCAGCCACCAGAGTTTCGCCGCGCGGCCGGTTCGGCGATTCCCGCAATTTCCCGGGAGGATTGCAGGCCGTGCCGTCACTCGCACCCGTTGCAAGTCAGATGTGCACGACAATGTGAGCGACCCGGCTATTCACCGGGCCGCGCTCTGTGCTACGAATTGGGTTCTAACCAAAAAGGCCTGTGTGCCCGACCACGTGCAAACGCGGTCGGGCTTTTTTTGTTCTCGCCAGCCCCCTGGGACCGGCTCGGGCTTACTGCTGCGGCGTCCCAGGCAACGGGTTGGCGGCCGGCGCGGCCGGCTGGGCCGGGCGCGGCGGGATCGCCGGAACGCGTGTCTGGTCGACCGGGGCGGTCAGCGGACGGTCCTGGACCGGCAACTGAGCCTGGTCGGTGCGATCGCGCGGGCTGCCGGCGAAGAACATCAGGCCGGCTACCAGCGCAATGGCCACCAGGATGCCGACCACCAGGGTCAGGCCCTTGCTGCCACTCGGCTCGTAGTAGGCGTCGTAGTTGCGGGGATCGCGGCGCGGATCCAAGTTTGGATTGAAGTCGCTCATGAGTCTCTCCTCTTTTGTTGGAGCGCTCGAAGGGTGAACGAATCGACGGGCAAACTGTTCCCACCGCAATTCTTCCTGTCCGTTCAAGACGTTACGCCGCCAACGGCGGCCCTTCGGTCCGATTCGTGCTAGGCTTTTCTCATTCCCAGGAGGTCTCAATGCCCGACACCGCCTTGCCTCGCTCGCCCGCTCTGCTCGATGCCGCAGGCGCTGCCGCGCTGATCGCGTCCTACGCCGCCGTCGGCAAGGGCGCGGCGCTGAAGGACATCGGCCGCATCGACATCCATATGGGCCGCTTCATCGCCCTCTCGCCGCTCTGCCTGGTCGCCACCGCCGATGCGTCGGGCAAGCAGGACGTCACCCCGCGCGGCGATCCGCCGGGCGCCTTCAAGGTGCTGGACGAACACACGATCGCGCTCGCCGACCGGCCGGGCAACAACCGGCTCGATACGCTGAGGAACATCCTGGAGAATCCCGAGATCGCGCTGATCTTCCTGGTGCCCGGCGTCGGCGATACGGTGAGGGTGGCGGGCACGGCGCGGCTCTCGGTCGATCCCGAGCTGCTGGCGTCGATGGCGGTGCAGGGCAAGGAGCCGAAATGCGCCATCGTGATCTCGGTGCGCCAAGCCTACCTGCATTGCGCCAAGGCGCTGCTGCGCGCGCGCCTGTGGGCGCCCGACTACGTCCAGCCCAAGGGCACCTTCCCGTCGATCAGCCGCATGGTCGGCGATCAGATCGGCCTCAGCGAGGAGGACAAGAAGGCGGCGGAGGCGCGGACCGAGCGCGCCTACAAGGAGAGCCTGTGGGCGCCTATGTCATAACCGGCCAGCGCGCCCGCCAGATGCGGGTCGTGCCGGCCGAGGTGCTGAAGCGCCTCTATGCGCGATCGGACGGGCACGGCCTGGTGCAGACCGCCGGTCACCTCGCGCTGCTGGTCGCCGGCGGTTGGCTGGTGCTTCTAACCCGCGGCAGCTGGTGGGTGGTGCCGGCGTTGCTGCTGCAGGGCCTGTTCGTCAATTCGCTGTTCGGCGCCATGCACGAGTCGGTGCATTACGGCTCGTTCAAGACGCGCTGGATGGCCGACCTCCTGGCCTTCTTCTCGGGCGCGGCGATCCTGAACAATGCGGGCTTCTACCGGCACTATCACATGGCGCATCACCGCTACACCCAGGACCCCGCGCGGGATCCCGAGCTCGTCACCTCGGGCACGCCCAGGACCTGGGGCCAGTACCTGTTCCGCGTGAGCTCGATTCCGTTCCTGATGCTGCGCCTGCGCGACATCTTCCTGTTCCCCTTCGGCTATCGCGGCAATGTCGACTACATCCACCCCTCGGCCTGGCCCGAAGCGCGGCGCTGGGGCCGCTGGCTGCTGGCGCTCTATGCCGCGCTGGTCGTGGGCTCGATCACGCTGCACACCGATGTGGTGCTGTGGGTGTGGTTCATCCCGCTGCTGATCGGCCTGCCGTTCCTGCGGCTCTATCTGATGTGCGAGCACACGCTCTGCCCGAATTCGGACGACGGCTTCGCCAACACCCGCACGACGATCAGCAATCCCGTCGTGCGCTTCCTGATGTGGAACCTGCCCTATCACGCCGAGCATCACCTGTTCCCCAACATCGCCTTCCACAATTTGCCCGAGGCGCACCGCCATCTGCGGCCGCATCTGAAGTACGTCGCCACGGGTTACATCGGCGTGCAGCGCGAGATCGTGCGGAGTCTGGCGTGAGAGCAACAACAACCCCGTCATCCCGACCGGAGCCGAGCGCAGCGAGGCGAAGTGGAGGGACCTGTTCATGCGCTCCGAGTCCGCGAAGAGGAGGTCCCTCCACTCCGCTTCGCTCCGGTCGGGATGACGGCGAATGAAGACAACCGAAGGCATCTTCGACTGCGGCGACCTCCCGCTGCAGCGCGGCGGCACGCTCAGGAACGCCCGCATCGTCTACAAGACGTTCGGCACGCTCTCCGCGACGCGCGACAACGTCATCGTCTATCCGACGAGCTACTCCGCCCATCACACCGACATCGAATGGCTGGTCTCGCCCGAGCACTGCCTCGACCCCAGCCGATATTTCATCGTCATCCCCAACATGTTCACCAACGGCCTGAGCTCCTCGCCGTCGAACACGCCCGGTGAATTCCCGCAGGTCACGACCTACGACAACGTCACCCAGCAGCGCCGCCTCCTGAACGAGCTGTTCGGCGTCGACCGGGTGAAGATGGTCTACGGCTGGTCGATGGGCGCCCAGCAGGCCTATCACTGGGCGGCTTTGTTCGGCGACGGCGTCGAGCGCATCGTGGTCAATTGCGGCTCGGCCAAGACGGCGCCGCACAATTTCGTCTTCCTTGAAGGCGTGCGCACGGCGGTGCAGGCGGCGCGGACTCCCGAGGAGGGCCTGCGCGCCATGGGCCGCATCTATGCCGGCTGGGCGCTGAGCCAGACCTTCTATCGCCGCGAGATGTGGCGCGGCCTGGGCTTCAAGGACCTGGAGGATTTCCTGGTGCGCTCCTGGGAGGCGAGCTTCCTCCGCCGCCAGGCGTCCGACCTTTTAGCCCAGCTCTGGACCTGGCAGGCTGGCGACATCTCCGCCAACGACCTTTTTCGCGGTGACCTGCCGATGGCGCTGTCGGCCATCAAGGCCAAGGTCCTGCTGATGCCGTCGGCCACCGACCTCTATTTCCAGACCGACGACAACAAGGCCGAACTCCCGCATCTCAAATACGCCCGCCTGGCCGAAATCCCCTCCGTCTGGGGCCACCGCGCCGGCAACCCCGCCGCCATCCCCGAGGACGCAGCCTTCATCGACAAGCAGGTCGAGGCGCTTCTGTCCGAGTGATTTGCTGGGAGTGCGCCACTCCAGTGGCGCTCTTCTCATACTCTTGGACCGCGGGCGTCCCGCCCGCTCATGATGCGGGCCAGAGGCCCGCGGTCCGGAAAACCATGAGCGCCACTGGAGTGGCGCGCTCCCAGCGATGAACGCTATGCTGGCATCCATGCCCGACTCCCTGATCCCCACCAACGGCCTCGTCATCGTCGCCAAGCGCGACTGCCCGACCTGCGTGCTGGTCGAGCCGGTGATGCAGAGCCTCGACCGCGCCGGCCCGCTCGCCGTGGTCAGCCAGGACGACCCGACCTTTCCCGCGGGCGTGCGCTCGGTGATCGACGACCAGGATCTCGAGCGCTCCTTCCGCCTCAACATCGAAGCCGTGCCGACCCTGATCCGCTTCAAGGACGGCCGCGAGGTCGAGCGCACGGTGGGCTGGGAGCGCAAGGAATGGCTGCGCGTGGCCGGCGCCGCCGCGGCGGGCGACGGCCTGCCCGACTGGCAGCCGGGCTGCGGCTCCAGGAGCGTCGAACCCGGCGTGCACGAGGCGCTGATCGCGCGCTACGGCGATCCCGGACTGAAGTCGCGCGAGATCGCCGTCGGCAACTGGGACGATCCGATCGAGGCCTGCTTCGAACGCGGCTGGAGCGACGGCCTGCCGGTCGTGCCGCCGACCGACGAGCGCATCCTGCGCATGCTGGGCGGCACCCATCGCAAGCCCGACGAGGTGGTCGGGCTCATCCCGCCCAACCTCGCGCCCTGCACCGTCGAGAAAGTGGCGATCAACGCCGTGCTGGCGGGCTGCAAGCCGGAATACATGCCGGTCGTGCTGGGCGTGCTCGAGGCGGCCCTCGACCCGCTGTTCGTGCTGCACGGCCTTTTATGCACCACGCACTTCTCCGGCCCGCTGGTCATCATCAACGGCCCGGCTGCCAAGGCGATCGGCATGAACAGCGGCGTCAACGCGCTGGGCCAGGGTAACCGCGCCAACGCCACGATCGGCCGCGCGCTGCAGCTTATTGTCAGGAACGTCGGCGGCGGCCTGCCCGGCGCCATCGACCGCGCGACCCTGGGCAATCCCGGCAAATACACTTTCTGTTTTGCCGAGGATGAATCCGATCCCGACTGGGAGCCTTTGTCGGTGCGCCGCGGCATCCCGGCGGGCAAGAGCGCTGTCACCCTGTTCCACGGCGAAGGCGTGAACGGCTTTATCGACCAGAAGTCGCGCACGCCCGAGGAACTGGTGCGCTCGCTGGCGATGGGCCTGTTCGGCGTCGGCCATCCCAAGCTTTGCCTCGCCGGCAACGCCGTGCTGGTGCTGTCGCCCGAGCACTACAAAATCTTCAAGGACGGCGGCTGGGGACGCCGGCAGATCGAGGACGCGCTGTACCAGGCGCTGAAGCGGCCGGGCCGTGATTTGATTCAGGGCGCGCAAGGCGTCGCCGAAGGCCTGCCCGCATCGGCAGCCGACAAGATGATCGACAAGTTCCAGCCCGACGGGCTTTTGATCGTTCGCGCCGGCGGCGAAGCCGGGCTATTCTCGGCCATCATCGGCGGCTGGCCGGGCCAGTCCGTGCGCGATGAATGCCAGGCCGTGACGAAGGAGATTGCTCCATGAACCCATCGACCAAGCTGCGCGATCCCACGGCGGAAAGCTCGCCGACGCGGCGCGCCCGCCTCGCCCCGCCATCGTCGATCGACGGCAAGACCGTGGCGCTGATGGATATCGGCAAGTCGCGCGGCGCCGAGTTCATCGACCGCCTCGAGGGCCATTTCAAGAAAGCCGGCGTGGCGACCAGGCGCTACCGCAAGCCCACCAACACCAAGGTGGCGCCCCTCGCGCTGATGCAGCAGATCGCGGCCGAAGCTCAGCTCGCGGTGATCGCCTTAAGCGATTGAGGCTCCTGCACATCGTGCAGTCTGCACGACCTCAATAACCTCGACACCCGCGGCCTCCCCGGCGTCAACATCGTGACCACGGGCTTCGTCGACGGCGTCGCCGCCCAAAGCGATTCGCTGGGCTTCGAACCCGCCGTCGTCTACGTCCCCCATCCCATCCAAAACCGCACCAAGGCCGAGATCGAAGCCATCGCCGACGACGCCTTCGCGAAAGTGATGGCGCTGCTGAAGGCCTCATAGTCTTTGCTGGGAGCGCGCCACTCCGTGGCGCTCTTCATCTTTGTCAGCGCAAAGAAAGATGCGCCACGGAGTGGCGCGCTCCCAGCAATGAGTCCTAATCCTTCTCCGGCACGACCGACGGATGGACCTCGCCCGGCGCCGGATCGACAGGCGTCGGCGGCGGTGTCGGGCGGGCCGGGATCGGTATCAGGAAGGAAGCGACCGCGGCGGCGGTGGCCTTGGGGTCCTCTTCCATCGGGGAGTGGCCGAGCTTCTCGAAGATCTCCAGCTTGGCGCCCTTGATGTCGTTCTGGAATCGGAAGGCGTCGGCGGGCGGCACCCAGCGGTCCTGGGCGCCCCACAGGATCAGGGTCGGCACGGCGAGCCGCTTGAGCGGCGTCGGGTCGAGCGGCTCCTGCGTGCGTGCGCGCTGCAGGGTGGCCTCGCGGTTGCCGGGAAAGCGCTGCAGCTCGGCGGTGCGCCTGACCCGCTCGGCCGTCACCATCGCCGGATCGGCATAGAGGTCGGCCAGCGAGCGCCGGACCACGCTCTCGGGCTTGAAGTAGATGCCGATGTCGCCCACGACCGGCAGGCGGGCGAGCCGCGTCGGCCACGGCGTATCGCCGCCGTCGCGCGGATAGCCCGCCGAATCGACCAGGATCAGCTGGCTCACCCGGTCGGGCCGCGTCGCGGCGAAGGTCCAGGCCACGGCGCCGCCCAGCGAATGGCCGGCCAGCGCGAAGCGGTCGAGATTGAGCGCGTCGACCAGCACCTCGATGAAATCGGCATAGGCTTCGACCGTATATTCGTCGCGCGGCCAGGCGCCGGTGAGGCCGTGGCCGGGCAGGTCGACCGAGATCAGCCGCGCCTGCTTGCCGAGCTCGCGCGCCCAGCCTTCCCATTCGTGCAGCGAGCCGTTCGAGCCGTGGATCAGCACCAGCGGGATGCCGTCGGGATTGCCCTGGTCGCGCACATGGGCGCGCACGCCGCCGACATCGATGAACGTCGACCGGTCGTTGGCATAGCGCGCGACCAGCATCTCCGCCGGCAGGCTGGGCGAATAGGCCCACAGCGCCACGCCGGCCAGAACGCCCGCGGCGAACAGCAGGTAGAACGGCCAGCGCCGGCGCGGCGCCTCGTCCCTACGGCGGCGCCGCGGCATCGCCGTCCTTTGCCGCGGCGCCGTCCTTGGCCGGAGCCGCCGCCGCCGCGGCGGGTGCCTCGATGCCGTGCAGCTTGAAGGTCGGAATGGGCTTGGGGTCGAGGATCCCGCTCTCGATCAGCTTGGCCAGGATCGCCTGGTTGAGATCGTTGGTGACGACCAGGCGGTCCTCCAGGCGGCTCACGAACACGAACAGCTCGAACTCGAGGCCGGTGGGCGTGATGCGCTCGAAGCGCACGATCGGCGCGGGCACGCGCAGCACGCGCGGATGGCCGAGGGCGGCCTCGCGCAGCACGGCTTCCATCATCGCCACGTCGGTCGCCAGCCCGACCGTGAGCTTCAGCTCGACCCGGCTCGACGTGTCGGCATAGGTGCGGTTCACCACGGGATTCTGCAGGAACATGCTGTTGGGCATGATGACGTGGGTGCGCTGGAAGGTCTCCATCTCGGTGGCGCGAATGTTGATGCGCCGGATGAAACCTTCGTGACCGGCCACGCTCACCCAGTCGCCCGCCTTGATCGGCCGCTCGACCAGCAGGATGACGCCCGAGATCACGTTGTTGGCGATGTTCTGCAGGCCCAGGCCGATGCCGACCGAGAGGGCACCGAGCACGATGGCGAGGTTGGTGAAGTCGACGCCCAGCACGCCGATGCCGATCACCAGCGCCAGCAGGACGCCCACATAGTTGAGGCCCGCGTCGATCGACTGGCGCAGCGGTATCGGCGCGTCGACGGTCGGCAGCACGCGGTCGCGCACCACGGTGCGCACCAGGCGGGCGATCACCATGCAGACCACGAAGGCCACGATCGCCATGCCGACATTGCCCAGCGAGATGGTGACGCCGCCCACCTTGACGCCGCGCATCAGCTGGCCTGCGCCATCGACGATGGCGTCGGTGTCGACGCTCCACGCCGCGGGAATGCCGACCCCGAGCAGCAGCACCAGGAACAGGTCGAACACCAGCATCAGCAGGTGCTGGCCGCGCAGGGTCGAATCGGGCGCGAGGCCGAGGCGATGGCGCACCCACCTTCCGGGCGGCGTGTCGGGTGCGGCGGCCTCCTCGAGCAGGTCGGCCATCAGGCGATGCGCCAGCACCACGATCGCGATCATGAGCGCCGTGCTGAAGATGGCGTTGTGCAGATGGGAGGCCAGGGTGGCGTAGCCCAGCAGCGCGAAGGGAATGGCCGACAGCACCAGGACGTTCAGCAGCAGCCGCGTGATCGACCACCAGGTGCCGCCGATCATGGGCGGATGGCCCGGCCCCGGGCTCGGAGTTGTGCCGGGGGCCGGTGCGGCATGCCAGGCGCGGTTGCTGAGCGTCGGCAGGGCGAGGATCGCCACGACGGTGGCGATCACCAGGGCGCCCAGCGAGGCAAGTGCGCTGCGGTCGCCGGCGCCGCGCGTCAGGGCGACATAGACGAACTCGATGCTGAGCCCGATCGCCATCAGGCGGCGCACCGCCTGCGACAGCGCGTGGGCGCTTTCGGTCGAGAACGGCAGCACCCGCCAGGCCGGTCGGCGCGGCGACAGCGCCGTGGCGGTGAGTCCGACGATCAGCAGGAAGAAGATCACGCGGATGATGAGGTCCGGCACAAGCACGTCGATCGGCGCCGGCGGCGCGGTCGCGCTCAACAGCTTGCCGACCAGCCAGACGGCCAGGATCGGCACCAGCACCAGGCCGACGCCGTCGACCGCGGCGGCGATGGTGCGGTCGCGCTGGCCGGGCTCGGGCGCATCGCCCCGTCCGAAGCGGCGGCGCAGGAAGCGGCCCAGCCACCATAGCGCCACGGTAATGACCGCCCAGACGCCGAGCGACGTGAGATCCTGATCGCCCGAGCGGAGCGCGCTCAGGCCCTCATGGCCCCACGCCGTGATCGCGGTGGAAAGCGTCTGCACCGCCGTCTTGAACTGCGGCCCGAGCTGGCGCCAGACGTCGGGCGACAGCGGCGAGACGTCCCGGTGCAAGAGGGCGTCGAGCATGACCTGGCCACGCAATTTGGTCAGGCGCTCGGTCAGCTGGTCGGTGCGCGCGATGATCACCTCGCACTGCTTGACCTGGCTCTCGCTGATGGCCGCCAGGTCGGACAGCCGGGCGCGATCGGCCTTGACCGCGTCGGTTTCCGGCGTCGCGTCGGTGCCCGGCTTCACTTCAAGCGGCGCCAAAAGCTTCTTGGTGTCGGCCAGGTCGTTGCGGGCGATGGCGGCGGCGGCGCTCGCCGCGGCGCGCACGTCGGCCACCTGCTCGCGCAGCGCGTCGATCTCGACCGGCAGCAGGTTGGCCTGCTCGGCCCGCGTGGCGACGCGGTCGAGCTGGCGCGTCCAGACGTCGATCAGCTGGGCGAACGGCCGCTGCGGCGGCGACGCGGGCTGGCCGAGCGCCGCCCCGGCGCCGGCCAGCAGCAGCACCAGCCAGAGGAGGTGAAGCCGCGCTGGGCGAAACCGCACCGGTCGGGGGAAAGGGGGCATCTCTTTTTGTCTTCCTGAGGGCCCGAGGCGGCAGGTCTAGCACGGGCCCCGCGGGCCGGGCCATCGCCCGATCAGGCGGGTTTTTTCGCGGCAAATGCAGGTCGGGCGGCTTCGACGTTGACAGGGGGCCGGCGGCGGGGAACCTTGCGCGCCGAAACAGGAAAAGCGGGGGGAAGCGGCATGGCCGAGGGGCAGAGCGCGGTGGGCGAAGTACGTGTAAAGCCCGATCGTCTGCACGCTTTCGCCATGGCGATCTGCCGGGCCGACGGCAGCTCGGACGAGGAGGCCCGCCTGGTGGCCGACCATCTGGTGTTGGCCAACCTGTTCGGCCACGACAGCCACGGCGTCGGCATGATCCCGCATTACATCCAGAACACCACAACGGGCGCCTGTGTCCGTAACCATCATGCAACGATTGCGCGCGATAATGGCGCCGTCATCGTGATTGACGGCGGCGCGGGCTACGGCCAGGTCGTCGCCAAGGAGGCCATGGATATCGGCATCGACCGCGCCCGCAAGCACGGCGTCTGCGTCGTCGGCCTCACCAACGCCCATCACATCGGCCGCATCGGCCACTGGGGCGAGCAGTGCGCGCGCGCCGGCATGGTGAGCACGCACTGGGTGAACGTGCATGGCCACAAGTCGATGGTGGCGCCGTTCGGCGGCGCCGAGCCGCGCTTCACCACCAACCCCTACTGCACCGCCGTGCCGCGCAAGGGCAAGGAGCCGATCGTGCTCGACTTCGCCACCAGCCAGGTGGCCGCGGGCAAGGTACGGGTGGCCAACAACAAGAAGGTGCAGATGGACGAAGGCCTGCTGATCGACGCGGCCGGCCAGCCCACCACCGACCCGGGCGTGCTCTACAATCCACCCTACGGCGCCATCCTGCCGTTCGGCCTGCACAAGGGCGGCGGCCTCGCCGTGATCTGCGACCTGCTGGCGGGCGCGCTGACCGGCGGGCGCACCCACAGCCCGCGCACCATCAAGGCCGGCACCGACATCATCAACAACATGCTGTCGATCATCATCGACCCCGCCTCGATGGGCGGCACCGAGTTCTTCGAGGACGAGGTCGAGACCTTCATCACCTGGGTGAAGTCGGCCAGGCCGCAGCCTGGCGTGGCCGAGGTGCTGGCGCCCGGCGAGCCCGAGCGCACGCGCCGGATCGACCGCGAGAAGAACGGCGTGCCGATCGACACCACGACCTGGCAGCAGCTTCTGGATATCGCGCGCAAGGTACGACTGAACGACACCGACATTCCGAGCATGGCCGGCGCCTGACCGCCCGGCACAGGAGACCGACATGGCCAAGATGAAGCTCTACTACTCGCCCGGCTCGCCCTACGCCCGCAAGGTGCGCGCGATGGCGATCGAGACCGGCCTCGACAAGAAGATCGACATGGTCAACGTCGCCGTCTCGCCGGTGGCGGCCAACGCCGACGTCGACAAGCACAATCCGATCGGCAAGATCCCGGCACTGTCGGTCAAGGGCATGGATCTCTTCGACTCGCCGGTGATCTGCGAATATCTCGACAACCAGCACAAGCGCCGCAAGCTCCTGCCGCGCAAGGGCCGCGAGCGCTGGGTGGCGCTGCGCCTGCAGGCGTTGGGCGACGGCCTGCTCGATGCGGCGCTGCTGGCGCGCTACGAGGGCTCGCTCCGGCCCGAGGACAAGCGCTGGCCGGACTGGACCAAGGGCCAGCTCAAGAAGATCGACGGCGTGCTCGACCAGCTCGAGGCCGAAGCCAAGTCGCTCAAGGGCAAGCCGACGCTCGGCACCATCACGATCGGCTGCGCGCTGGGCTATCTCGACTTCCGCTTCGGCGACCATAACTGGCGCGCCAAGCGGTCCAAGCTCGCCAAGTGGTTCACGACCTTCTCCAAGCTGCCGTCGATGAAGACGACGGCGCCGCCGGCGGCTTAAGCAAATCGGCGTGACAGCGGACGAGATCATCGCGCGCCTCGGACTGAAGCCGCATCCCGAGGGCGGC
>DATHNU010000414.1:0-4599 GCA_035485695.1 Reyranella sp.
AACGCCAGGTAGTTGGCGAAGCTCTTGCGGATGCTCGCCATGTTGGCGTCGATCTGCTGCGGCGTCAGCAGCTGGCGGGTCTCGTCGCGGCCCGAGGGATCGCCGACCTTGGTCGTGCCGCCGCCCATCAGCGCGATCGGCTTGTGGCCGGTCTTCTGCCACCAGCGCAGCAGCATGATCTGCAGCAGGTGTCCGACATGCAGCGAGTCGGCGGTGCAGTCGAAGCCGATATAGGCCGTGCGAATGCCGCTCGCCAGCAGCGCATCGAGCCGCGCCGCGTCGCTGCATTGATGCACCATACCGCGCTCGTGCACGATGCGCATGAAATCCGACTGGAAGCCCGCCATCTCTCCGCCTGTCATCTCGCCTGGTCGTCTCGCTGGCGCGATTGTCCGTGAAGGGCCGCGGGTGTAACACGAGGCCGCCTGCGCCTCAACGGATCCTGGTATGTCCTTGTCCTTTCTGCATGCTCTCGGCCTGATGAGCGGCACTTCCGTCGATGGCGTCGATGTGGCGCTGATCGAGACCGACGGCGAGCGCCTTGCCTCGTTCGGCCCCGTCCTGACCGTTCCCTACGGCGACGATGTGCGGCGCGTGATCCGTGCGGCCTTCGGCGCCGAGCAGCCGAACGAAGCGACGGCTGCGGCTGAACGGGCTGTCACCCAGGCGCATGCCGACGCGGTGCAACGCTGGTCGCGCGACACCGGCACGGCACTGTCGACGCTCGACGTCGTGGGTTTCCATGGCCAGACCATCACGCATCGCCCCGAGAAGCACTTCACCTGGCAGATCGGCGATGGCGCGGCCCTTGCCAGGGCGCTGGGCGTGCGGGTGGTGAACGACCTGCGCGGCGCCGATGTTCTGGCGGGCGGGCAGGGTGCGCCCCTGGTGCCGATCTATCACGCCGCCCTCGTGCACGACCTGCCGCGGCCGCTCGCGGTGATGAATATCGGCGGCGTCGCCAACGTGACGTGGATCGGCGTGGACGACACGCTGCTCGCCTTCGACACCGGCCCGGGCAACGGGCCGATCGACGACTGGTGCGCCAGGCGCGCCGGCCGGCGCTTCGACCAGGACGGCGCGCTCGCCGCGTCGGGCAAGGTCGATCGCACACGCCTCGAGCGCTTCAGTGAGCACCTCTACTTTGCGCGCCGGCCGCCCAAGTCGCTCGATCGCGGGGACTTCAGCGACTCATGGGCCGCGGGTCTCAGCGCCGCCGATGGCGCGGCGACGCTGACGCGCGGCACGGCGCGCGCCATCGCGCTCGCGGCTCGTCATTTCCCCGCGCCGGTGACGCAATGGGTGGTCGCCGGCGGCGGGGCGCGCAATCCGACTCTCTTGAAAGCCATCGCCGAGGAAACGCGCGGCAAGATCGTGACGGCCGACAGTCTCGGCTGGAACGGCGATGCGCTGGAGGCGCAGGCGTTCGGCTTTCTCGCGGTACGCTCGCTGCGCGGCCTGCCGCTCACTTTTCCCGGAACGACCGGGGCGCCGCGACCGATGATGGGCGGCAAGTTGAATCTGCCGTGATCCGTCATCTCGACCGAGGCGCCCCTCGAATACCTCGGGGTAAACTTAGCGCCGAACGGAGAGATCTTCTCTCAACGGCAAGTCGCAGATCGTTGAAGCAAGGCCTTTCGGCTTTGCTCGGGGCGACGGTGGCTACGGCTCTTTGTTGCTGGTCGCGCGGCCGGGTGGATTGAGCAGGCTCTTGGCGACGTACTTGTCGACCTCGACGGCGAGCTTATCGAGCGAGTCGTGGTAGAAGTGGTTGGCGCCCTTGATGGTGCGCGATTCCACGGTGATGCCCTTCTGCAGCGAGAGCCGCGCCACCAGCTTCTGGATGTCGGCAAGCGGCACGACCTCGTCCTTCTCCGCGCCCACGATCAGGCCGGACGAGGGACAGGGTGCGAGGAAAGCGAAGTCGTAGGAGTTGGCCGGCGGCGACACCGAGATGAAGCAGTCGATCTCGGGACGGCGCATCAGCAGCTGCATGCCGATCCAGGCGCCGAACGAGTAGCCCGCGATCCAGCACGACTTGGCGTCGGCGTTCATGCTCTGCAACCAGTCGAGGGCAGCCGCCGCATCCGAGAGCTCGCCCATGCCGTTGTCGAAGCGGCCTTGGCTGCGGCCCACCCCGCGGGTGTTGAAGCGCAGCACCGAAAAGCCGCGGTTCACGAAGACATGGAACAGCGAGAAGACGACCTTGTGATTCATCGTCCCGCCATATTGCGGATGGGGATGAAGAATCAGCGCGATGGGCGCATGTTCTTCCTTGCTCTGGTGATAGCGACCCTCCAGGCGACCCTCTGGGCCGGTGAACATCACATCAGGCATCTAGACTCCGGTATTTCCTCATTATGGCCGCCGAGAGAGGCGGGAGGAGCGGTTTTTCAGGGGGAATCTTGATACTTGACCAACCTACTCAGGTTTACTAAACCCTACCGCCTTAGTTGGTTTTTCCCCAGATCCCTGTGTGGGGGTCCGCAATATCGTAGCAAGGCCTTGGTTTTCAAGACCTTTCGGCACTTGCTCATGAGGAGGATGCTGTGAAGCTCAGCACCAAGGGTCGTTATGCTGTCATGGCGATGGTCGATTTGGCCCGTCATGCGCAGGCCAAGCCGGTGTCACTGTCCGACATTGCCACGCGGCAGGAAATCTCTTTGTCATATCTGGAGCAGCTCTTTGCGCGCCTGCGCCGGGCCGGCCTGGTGAAGAGCGTACGCGGTCCGGGCGGCGGATATCGCCTGACACGCGGCTCCGCCGACACTCGAGTCTCGGAAATCATCCTGGCGGTCGACGAGCCGATCAAGGCGACGCGCTGCACGGAGATGGGCGCCACCGGCTGCCGCGCCGATCGCAGCAAGTGCCTGACCCACGACTTGTGGGAAGAACTCGGCAACCAGATCCACATGTTCCTGAGCTCGGTCACCCTGCTCGATGTGCTGGAGCGCAAGCTCAGCACCCGCATCGCCGAAGCGCCTACTCCGGCTGCGGCCAAGTCGGACGCGATGGCCGCCGCGAGCTAGGGCCGACCTTATGCCCGCGTACGCGTATCTCGATCACAACGCCACAAGCCCGCTGCGGCCGGCGGCGCTTGACGCCATGATCGAGGCCCTGCGCACCGGCGGCAATCCGTCGTCGGTGCATCGCGCCGGTCGCACGGCGCGCAGCCGGGTCGATGGCGCGCGTCGCCAGGTGGCGGCGCTGGTGGGAGCCCTGCCGACGGAGATCGTGTTCGCCTCGGGCGGCACCGAAGCCAGCAACATGGCGATCGCCGGCAGCGGCCGGCAGCGCGTGCTGGTCTCCGCGGTCGAGCATGACAGCGTGCTGAAGGCCGTGCCAACGGCCGAAGTCATTCCAGTCGATGCCGAGGGCGTCGTCGATCTCGGCGCGCTCGAGCATAGGCTCGCGCTGTCCGGTGAACCGGCGCTGGTGTCGGTGATGTTCGCCAACAACGAGACAGGCGGGCTGCAGCCGATCGCCGATGTCGTGCGGCTGGCGCGTCAGGCCGGCGCCCTCGTGCATTGCGATGCCGTGCAGGCCGCCGGCAAGGTGCGCGTCGATCTGCACGGGCTCGGCGTCGACTATCTCAGCCTCTCGGCCCACAAGCTGGGCGGGCCGACGGGCGTGGGCGCGCTGGCGATCCGAAGCGGCGCGCCGTTCGCGCCCGACCGGCGGGGCGGCGGGCAGGAATCCAATCGTCGTGCCGGCACGGAGAACGTGGCCGGCATCGCGGGCTTCGGCGCTGCGGCCGAGGCCTCGCGTGACGGACTCGCGGTCGAAGGACTGCGCGATCGACTGGAGCGGGCGCTGCTGGCGATCGCGCCCGACGCGCGCGTGTTTGGCGCGGCCGCCCCGCGGCTCGGCAACACGAGCTGCGTTTCCATGCCGGGCGTGAAGGCCGAGACGCAGGTGATGGCGCTCGATCTCGCCGGCCTCTGCGTGAGCGCAGGCGCCGCCTGCTCGTCGGGCAAGGTGCACCGCTCGGCCGTTCTGGCAGCCATGGGCGTAGAAGATGCCGTGGCCGACACGGCGATCAGAATAAGTTGCGGCTGGAACACCGATTCAGACGATATCGAACGCTTGATCGCGGCCTGGCGGGACCTATATATCCGAGTGTCCCAGTCGGATATTCGCCAAGCCCGGGCAGCCTAGGAATTTCAAGGGGTTAGCATGAACGTCCTTACCCAGATCCGGCGCAACGACCAGCCGATCTACCTCGACTACCAGGCCACCACGCCGATGGACCCGCGCGTGCTGGAAGCGATGATGCCGTACTTCACCTACAAGTTCGGCAACCCGCATTCGCGCAGTCATTCCTACGGCTGGGAAGCCGAGGAAGGCGTCGAGAAGGCGCGCGGCCAGATTGCCAAGCTGATCGGCGCCGACGAGAAGGAAGTGATCTTCACGTCCGGCGCCACCGAGTCGAACAACCTCGCGATCCGCGGCGTCGCCGAGTTCTACAAGGATCGCAAGAACCACATCGTCACCACCGTGACCGAGCACAAGTGCGTGCTCGACACCTGCCGCCATCTCGAGCAGCAGGGCTTCGAGGTGACCTACCTGCCGGTGCAGAAGAACGGCCTGATCGATCTC
>DATHNU010000415.1:0-8648 GCA_035485695.1 Reyranella sp.
GACCGCATTGCTTGCGCAGGGCCGCGATCTCGAGCGGCGAACAGATCACGCCATCGAGGCCGTTGGCGTGCGCCAGGTCGGCCAGGCGCAGCACCTGATCGGACGGGTCGGCATGGACACCCGTGGCCTCGAGGTCGGAACGGTCGAGTGAGGTAAGGACGGTCACGCCCAAAAGCTTGGGCCGCGGCACGCCGTACTTGACCGACTGCGCGCCGGCCTCGGCCACCGCCGCCTTCAACATTTCCTGGCCGCCGCTGGCGTGGATGGTGATGAAAGTGGGGGCGAGCTCGACCACGGCGCGGATGCCGCCGGCCACGGTGTTTGGAATGTCGTGCAGCTTGAGGTCGAGGAAGAAGCCGACGCCGGTGGCGCGGACCGGCGCCGGAAAGGCATAACGCACACCCGGCGCGCCGTGCGCCAGGAAGAATTCCAGGCCGAGCTTGATGCCGCCGACGGCCGGCTTCGGCCCGCCGGCGACAGTCTGGATGAGCTTGGTGGCCTGGGCGAGATCGATGGTGTCGACGCCGCAATAGACAGGGTTCGATCGGGTCCGCATGGCGGCCGCAACCTAATGGCGGCGGCCCCTTGCGGCAAGCGGCAAGCGTCAGTGAATGGCGGCGTACATGATCTTTTCTTCTGTGGCCTCGCGCGCCGAGAACTCCTCGACGACCTTGCCCTGTCGGCACACCAGAATGCGATCGGAGCGCGCCATGATCTCGGGCAGGTAGGACGAGATCATGACCACAGCGTTGCCCTGCTCGGCCAAGCGGTCGATGAGCTGGTGGATCTCGGCAATCGCGCCCACATCGACGCCGCGCGTCGGCTCATCGAACACGATCAGGGTGGGCTCCTGGACCAGGGATTTGGCAATGACGATCTTTTGCTGGTTGCCGCCGGACAGCTCGACGACCTTCACATCCTGGCCGATGGCCCTGACGTTGAGCGCCTCGATCCACTTCTTGCCGACCGCTTCGGCTTCCCTGGCCAGAACCAGCGGCCGCCGCCGGCCGAGCTTGGCCAGAAGGCCCATATAGACGTTGCGGGCGATCGACATGGTCTCGAAGAAGCCCTCGACCTTGCGGTCCTCGGTGACGTAGGCGATGCCGTCGCGCACGGCCGGCGCCGGCGTGAGATAGCGGATCGGCCGGCCGCGCAGGACGATCTCGCCACCGTGAAAGAAATCACGCTTGAGGATGCCGGCAGCGATCTTGAAGGTCTCCGTGCGACCCGATCCCACCAGGCCGAACACGCCGGTCACCTGTCCGGCGAAGACGGAGAGCGAGTTGTTCTTCACCATGGGCGCCATGCGCAGGTTCTCGATGGTGAGCACGCGCTCGCCCGGCGGCCGCACATGGGCTTTGCGTTCGGCGTAGAGCGTCTTGGACAGGTCGCGCCCCACCATGGCCTGGATGACCCGGGCGCGGTCGAAATTCGCGGTGTCGTCGGTGACGACATGGCGGCCGTCGCGCAGCACGGTGATGCGGTCGGAGATCAGGAGCGCTTCCTCGAGCGCGTGAGAGATGAAGATCACTGAAACGCCACGGCGCTTCAGCTCGCGCACGAGATCGAAGAAGTATTTCTTCTCCTCGGGCGTCAGGCTGGCGGTGGGCTCGTCGAAGATGATCACCCGGGCTTCGTGCAGCACGGCTCGCGCGATCTCGACCATCTGCTTCTTGGCCGCGCCGAGCTGCGCCACAGTGGCGGTCGGCGTCACGTCGAAATTGAGCGACTGCAGGAACTGCTGGGCAGCGATATAGATGCCGCGCAGGCGATTGTAGAACTTCTCCTGCCCGAGGAAGAGGTTCTGCGCCACCGTCATCGACGGCACGAGGCTGTTCTCCTGGAAGACCATCGCCACGCCGAGCTGGCGGGCCTCCAGCGGCGTGCGCGGCACGACCTCGCGGCCGGCGATCAGCATCGTTCCCGAACTGAGCGGCACGACGCCCGCCATCACCTTGGTAAGCGTCGACTTGCCGGCGCCGTTCTCGCCGACCAGGGCGTGAATCTCGCCCTCGACCAGACTGAAATCCACGCCCTCGATCGCCGGAACGCCACCGTAGAGCTTTGTCGCCTGGCGCAATTCGAGAATCGGCGCGGTCATGCCGCGACCTCCTTTTCGATGTCGACCAGGGCAAGCCGGATGAGCCGACCCGGTCCCTTGGCGAGCATATAGAGGAAGCCACCGACTTCGATGGCCGCGACGATACCGTGATTGACGCCGTCGACCCGGCTGTGCAGCGAATAAAGCGGCGTGCCCTCGGACGAAAGGCGAATCACGAGACCGTACGACCGCGGCGGCGCCCACGGCTTCAGCACGCCCATCGTGCGCAGATGAGCACCCTGCATCGGCTCGAGGAAGCTCTGGCCGGAGCGCAGCCGCGGCGCGATCCAGTGTTCCGGAGCGATTTCCTTCATCATGCGACGGCGGAAGGCCGGCTCGCGCAGCACGAACTCGACCAGTTGCGTGCGTGCGGCAAAGGCGGTGAGCCAGAAGCCGCCGTCGGCCGCGGCGACGATGCGCGAGGGATAGACCGGCAGGCGATCCAGCACAATGCGGCGTCGACCCTGGGGCTCGATGGCGAGGAGACGATGACGCCAGCTCTCGGACACCAGCGTTTCGGCGCCCAACGCGCAGGCACCGAAGGCATATTCCAACCCCTGCGCGCCCTCGCGGGCGGCGCCGCTGCCCCGATCGAGGAAGACCAGGCGGCCGTTCGCGCCGCGTTCCATGAGATCGTGCGTCCAGTGCGCGCAGTCGTTGTCGCGTGAACCGTCGGTCACGGCGAGCGTTCCGTCCGACATGCTGCAGATCGCGTTCACCGCGTGAAACGGAGTGCCGCCGACATCGGTCCAGCGGCGGCCGCCGGATGGTCCGCCCACGATGCGGACTTCCTCGCCAGCAAGGGCGACCGCGAGGCCGCCATCGGGCAGCGCATGAAGCGCGGTGATGCCACGGTCGAAGCGGTCGATCTCGGTCCCGCCACCGTCGCCAATGCGCACGACCTGCTCGCCATCAGCCACCAGAAGCGTTTTTCCATCAGTCGCGATGTCGTTGGCATCGTCGAACTGGCCGACGATTTCGGCATCGGCCAGCATCTGGTTGGGCTTCAGCGCGCCGTCGAAGATCGGAACGGTGATCGCCGCCTCGCCACGTCCGAGCACGCGGTCGCCGAAAGCCCTCAACGCGGCGATCATGGGCTCTTTCCCCAGCGTCGGTCGTATTGCACGAAGCCGGGATCGGCGCCGTCGAGCTTGAGCCGGCCGATACGGTTGTTCTGGATGCCGCCGAGATAGAGATAGCCTTTGTGCTCGCGCATCGAGGTGATCATGGGATGGTTAACGCCGGCCAAGTCCCAATAGGTCTCCAACACCTCGCCCTTCTCGTTGAATCTGAGGACACATCCCGTGTTGATGTTGGGAAAGAGCCATTCGTCGATCGGCACGCGCTTGGCCATGCGACGGCGGAAACCGGGCATGCGCCAGGCCAGATCGAGGGCAGGCGAACGCATGCCGACCATGGCCAGCCAGTAGTTGCCATCGGACGCCAGGTTGATGTTGTCGGGAAAGCCTGGGAGATTCTCCATCACCATCTCGACCTGGCCGGTCTTCGGCCCGTCGAACCAGTAGCGCTTGACGCAGCAGCCCCAGGTTTCGGCAAACAGGATCGACTGGCTGCCGCGCTCGACGCAGATGCCGTTGGGAAATTTCAGGCCGCGCAGCACGGTGCGCGTGGTGCCGTTGCGCGGGTCGTAGCACACGATGCGGCCGTTGCCTCGCGCCTCCAGCCCGTCGACCGGCCATTCGTGCATCTCGTAGCGCACTGTCGCTTCGGAGAAGAAAATGCGCCCGTCGTCGGCGATGTCGAGATCGTCGGCCAGGCGCAGCCGGCTGTCGTCGTTCACAGAACGCAGGCTGCGGTTGGTCTCATCGGTCGCCTTCTCGACCTTGCGGTCGGGGGTGATGCGATAAAGGCCCATACCGCCGATGCAGACATAGAGATTGTCGGCGCGGTCGAACGCCATGCCGAGCGGCTGGCCGCCGATATGGGCGAAGACCTCCATCTTTTCGTAGTCGGGCGGGAAGAAGCGCATGATGTCGCCATGGCGCGACCCGGCATAGAGATTGTCGTGCCGATCGAGGATGACGTCCTCCGGCGCCTCGATGCGCCCCAGCCCGATCAGACTGACGCCGGCCAGCCGGTCGTTCTGCACGAAGGGCGCGTTGCTGCCCACCCCGACCGGCTGAAGCCGCGGCATCTCGTGGAAAGTCGGGCTGACATAGACCTTGGCGATGATCCGATTGCGGTTCTTCAGCCAGCGGATATCGATGGTCGCGGCGACGAGAAGAATGCCGGCCAAGGCCATGCGGTTGACGCCGCCGCGCACCGACAGGGTGGTGAGGCCGTTGGTGATCAGCAGGACGATCAAGGTGCCGACCAGCGCCCGGGCGACCGAGCCGCGACCGCCGCCCAGGCTGATACCGCCCAGCACGGCGGCCGTCAGCACCGTGACCTCGAGGCCGACGCCGACGTCGCCGCCGACCGTGCCCAGCCGGGCCGCGAAGAACAGCGCGCCAACCGCGGTCAGGGCGCCGCTGGCAGCATAGCAGCGGGCGATAGTGGCCCGCACAGGAATGCCGGAATTGTAAGCCGAGCGACGGGAGCCGCCGATCGCCGTGATGTGCCAGCCTGGCCGCAGCCGCGTCATGAAGACGTGACCGAAGATCGCCACGACGCCGTAGAGCAGGGCCACACTGGGAATGCCCAAAACATCGCCGCCGCCCATGAAGTTCCACAGCAGCGTGTCGGGGAAGGCTGCGGCGATGGTGTTGGAATAGTCGAACAGCAGGAGGTCATAGGCCGAGCGGTAGATGATCAACGTGATCAGGGTGGTGATGAACGCGCGCAGCCGGAGATACCCGACCAGGAAACCGTTGACGGCGCCGAGCAGGCCGCCGAAGGCGATCGTGATGACGACGACCGCCGGCACGGGCAGGTCGAGCACGTCGAGGCAAAAGAGCGCGCAAAAATCGGTCAACGCGAAGATCGAGCCGACCGACAGGTCGATGCCGCCGACGACGATGACCAGGGCCATGCCGAGCACGACGAAGCCGATCTCGGCCGCCTGGCGGGCAGTGTCGGCCAGGCTCGCCGGCGACAGGAAGCCGGGGATCGCCTGGCTGAACGCCACCGCAACGATCAGCAGCACGATCACCGGAACGGCCGTCTCGGTCCATCGCTTGGACAGGATCTCTCCCAGGAGATGGTCCGGCCAGAAGCGATAGCGCAGACGCAGGACGGCTTCTCTCATTCAAGAACCTGCCGAGGCACCGGTTAACAAGAGCGGCGCGGCAGGCGATTCCTGTCGCGCCGCCGGACTGGGAATTTTCCGCTACTGCTTCAGCCGTTCGAGCTTCCAGCAGGTGCCGTCGACGCCGGCATTGTCCTTGGTCACCGGAATGAGCGTCGTGTAGATCGAACCCTTCGACGAACCGGGCTTCATCCCCGAGGACAGCAGCCATTTGATGATGGCGACCATGTCGGTCGCCTGGGTCGGTACGTCATAGGAAAGGTCGAGATCGAAGGCGCCCGACTTCACGAGGTCGCAGGCGCCTTTCTGCTCGCCGCCGCCCGACGTCGCGACAAAAACCTTGCCGGTGAGCCCGGCCTCCTTCACGGCCGCGGCCGTGCCGATATCCATGCCGTCCCAGAAGCCGACGATGCCGCAGATGTCGGGATTCTGCTTGAGGACCGTTTGGGTGATGGCCTTGGCCTTGGCGGCATCCCAATCGGCGGCCTGGCTGGACACGACCTTGATCTCGGGATGCTTGGCCAGGACGTTCTCGACGCCTTTCAGCGTGTAGGCGCTGGCGGCGGCCGACAGGGCGCCCTGGACGATGGCGATCTTGTTCGACTTGCCTTCGCAGGCTTTCACCACGGCCTCGGTATCGCGTTCGCCGATCTCGATCCAGTTGGCGCCGACGAAGGCCGAGGTGCGGTAGCTCGATCCCATGTTGATCTGGATGATGTAGATACCTTCAGCCTCCGCCCGCTGCAGCAGCTTGGCGTAGGTCTGTACGTCAGGGTTATGGACGATGATGGCCGCAGGCTTCTCCGAGATCAGCGTCGTCACCGCTTGGGCGCCCGCGTTGGTGCTCCAGTTGGCGTCGCGGACCACGACCTTCATGCCGTAGGGTTCGAGACCGCGCTTGACGCCGGCGAACCAGCCCTCGGTGAGATCGAAATTCATCGCCACCGGAACGTAGGCGACGGTCTTGCCCGCCAGGGCCTGCTTGAAGGGACCTTGGAACGGCTCATCGAGTCCCTTCTGGGCAAAGGCCGGCGCCGCCATCGCGCACACGAGCGCCGACGCGCAGCCGAGCCGGCCGAGCCATCGGATAGTGCTGGATTTGGTCATGATCTTGTTTCCTCCGTATGTACTTCTTCGTTTCGACGCCGCTTCGCGTTCAGATATCTCCTTGCTGTGCGGTTTCCTCATTGCGGGGATTGAGGAAGGAATCGGCGATCACGGCGATCAGCAGCACGATTCCCTTGACCAGGTTCTGGCCGGAATAGGAGACGTCCATGATCGTCATGGCATTCAGCATCGTGCCGATCAGCAAGGTGCCGATCACGACGTTGAGGACGCCGCCGCGGCCGCCGGCAAGCCCGATGCCGCCCAGCACCACGACCAGGATGACATCGTAGATCAACGTCGAATTGTAGATGCGCGTCGGCATGCTGTTGACCGAGGCTGCAAGCACGAGACCGGCGAGCATGCCGATCAGGGCGGCCAGGACATATTGCAGGACGATCAGCGGCCGCGTCGGGATGCCGGAGCTGCGGGCGGCGAAGGGATTGTCGCCGATGGCGTAAATGAAGGCGCCCAAGCGCGTCCGCCGCAGAAAGAGCGCCACCACGATACAGGCGCCGACGAACATGACGATCGGCATCGGGATGCCGAGCATCGCACCCTGCCCGAGCCGCTCGAACCCTTCCAGGCCCGGACTCCATTGCACGACGTCGAGCTTGAATAGTGCCGCCTGCCCGAGGCCGGCGAGAAAGAGGCCGGACGCCAATGTGGCGAAGAGCGAGGGCACCTCGGCATAGGCGATGAGCCAGCCGTTGATCAGGCCGAAGGCGAGCGTGAGAAGCGCCGCCAGCAGCAACGCATAAGGCAACGAGTGCCCGTCCTGCACGAGCTGCAGCACCACACCCGGCGGTACCGCGAGGGCGGCAATCAGCGAAAGATCGATGCCGCGTCCAATGACGACGATCGCCATGGCAAGACCGAGAATGCCAAGGACAGCGACATTCTGCAGAAGCGTCAGCATGTTCGATGTCGTCAGGAAGCCCGGAAGGAGCACGGCAAAGCCCGCGAACAGAACGACGAATATCGAAAAAACGATGCCTTGCTGGGTGATCCGGAGCGGCTTCATTGCGGCAGAGCACCTCTCGCCCGATTGCGACACGCCTCCGCGCAATCGTCACGACGCAAATGCTCGCAGAACTGTCGAGGTTGAGTCAATCCATCAACGAGGCAAATCAGCTGGTGCGCACGCGCTGCACCGCGTTTTGCCAGCCGGCATAACGACGGTCGCGCGAGGCAGCATCCTCGGCCGGCTGGAAGGCGCGGTCGAGCGCCCAGGTCTGCGACAGCGCATCGAGCGACGGCCAAAGCCCAGCCTGCAAGCCGGCCAGGAAGGCCGCGCCCAGCGCCGTGGTCTCGGTCACCTTGGGCCGCTCGACCGGCGTGCCGACCGTGTCGGCCAGCCGCTGCATCAGCCAGTCGTTCACCACCATGCCGCCATCGACGCGCAACTCGTCGATCTGCGCGCCGTCGCCGCGCATCGCCTCGACGAGGTCGCGCGTCTGGTAGCAAACCGAATCGAGCGTGGCGGCGGCGATCTCGGCCGGTCCGGTATCGCGGGTGAGGCCCAGCAAGGCGGCGCGCGCCCCGGCATCCCAGTAGGGGGCGCCGAGACCGACGAACGCCGGCACCATATAGACGCCATGTCCCGCCTTGGCGTCACGCGCGACGGCCTCGACATCGGACGACTTCTCGATCAGGTGAAGTCCGTCGCGCAGCCACTGCACGGCCGCCCCCGCCACGAAGATGCTGCCCTCCAGCGCATAGGTACGCCGGCCGGCGAGCTGATAGGCGATGGTGGTGAGCAGGCGATTGCGCGAACGCATGGCGATGCTGCCGGTGTTCAGCAGCGCAAAGCAGCCCGTACCGTAGGTCGCCTTCACCATGCCGGGCTCGATGCAGGCCTGGCCCACCGTCGCGGCCTGCTGGTCGCCCGCCATGCCGAGTACCGGCACCGGCGCGCCCAGGATGTCGGCCGCGGCGACACCCAGCTCGCCCGAGCAATCGACGACCTTCGGCAGCAGGGCGCGCGGCACGCCGATCAGCTTCAGCAGGTCTGCGTCCCAGGCGCCGGTGTGGATGTCGAGCAGCAGGCTACGGCTGGCATTGGTGGCGTCGCTCGCATGGACCTTGCCGCCGCTGAGCCGCCACAGCAGGAAACATTCGATGGTGCCGCAGGCGAGCGCGCCCTTCTCCGCCGCGGCCCGGCTGCCGGCCACGTGATCGAGGATCCAGGCGGTCTTGGTGCCGGAGAAATACGGATCGAGGATCAGGCCGGTC
>DATHNU010000416.1:0-3626 GCA_035485695.1 Reyranella sp.
TATCGCCCCGACGGAAATCGATCCGGAACGGGCTCACGGCAACCCCTCCGGCCAACCCGCCGGCAAGCCGCGCGCCGACCTTCGCAGCCTTCTGCGCCAGCGGCCGCTACAGGTATTCGGCTGCTGCATCCTGCTGTTCCATTTCGCAAACGCTGCCATGCTTCCCCTGATGGGCAGCGTGCTCACGACGCGCTCGAGTCAATGGGCGACGGTTCTGATCGGGGCGTGCATCGTCGGTCCGCAGCTCGTCGTGGCGCTGTTCTCGCCGTGGGTCGGCCGACAGGCGCAACGTTGGGGACGCCGGCCGCTGCTGCTCGTGGGCTTCGCCGCTCTGCCGATCCGGGGACTCCTCTTTGCCACGGTGACGGATCCATACCTGCTGGTCGTCGTTCAGCTCCTGGACGGGCTGACGGCGGCCGTGTTCAGCGTCATGGTACCCTTGACGATCGCCGACCTCACGCGCGGAACCGGACGATTCAATCTGACCCAGGGCATCGTCGGCACCATGATGGGCGTGGGCGCTTCGCTCAGCCCGACATTCGCCGGATACCTGAGCGACGCCTTCAGCAGCAGGGTCGCCTTCCTCGGGCTGGCGAGCATCGCCGTGCTCGGCCTCGCGACGGTCTGGCTGCTGATGCCGGAAACACGCCCGCCGGCGCGTTCTCCCGCGCTCAATCGACAGGCCGTCATGGGACCCTTACGGTGATGCCAACGAACAACACAACGAACAACACGGTGTCCGGATATGCCCACGCTGCTGGCGAGAAATGCGGACGTCCTTGTCACCATGGACGGCCAGCGCCGTGAGTTGAAGAACGCCGGCCTCTACGCCGAAGACGGCATCATCAAGCAGGTCGGTCCCACCGCGGCGCTGCCGTCGACCGCCGACACGATCATCGACCTCACTGGCCAGATCGCCTTGCCGGGCTTCGTCAATGCCCACCACCATCTCAACCAGACCCTGACGCGCAACTTTCCTGGTGCGCAGAACAACAATCTCTTCCTCTGGCTCAAGGCGCTCTATCGCGTGTGGGCCCGCACCGACGCCGAGGCCTCGCGCGCCAGCACGCTGGTCGGCCTGGCCGAGCTGGCGCTCTCCGGCTGCACCACCGTCTTCGACCACAGCTACGTGTTCAAGAACGGCAACAACGTCGACTGCCAGATCGAGGCGGCGCGTGATCTGGGCGCGCGTTTCCACGCCAGCCGGGGCTCGATGTCGCTCGGCGAATCAAAGGGCGGCCTGCCGCCCGACGATTGCGTCGAAGAGGAGCCCGCGATCCTCAAGGACAGCCAGCGGGTCATCGAGAAATATCACGACCCTGCCGTGGGCTCGATGACGCAGATCGTGCTGGCGCCCTGCTCGCCCTTCTCCGTCACCACGTCGTTGCTGAAGGAATCGGCGGCGATGGCGCGGCACTACAAGGTCAGGCTTCATACCCATCTCTGCGAGACCCTCGACGAAGAACGCTACACGCTCGAGCGGTTCCAGCTCCGCCCGGTCGACTGGATGGAGACCTTGGGCTGGCTGGGCGACGATGTCTGGTTCGCGCATGCCATCCATGTCGACGACGACGAGATCCGGAAATTCGCCGCGACGGGATGCGGCGCCGCGCACTGTCCCTGCTCCAACATGCGACTGGCCTCCGGAATCGCCCCGATCAAGAAGTACATGGCCGCCGGCGTGAAGGTCGGCCTCGGCGTCGACGGTTCGGCCAGCAACGACTCGTCCAATATCCTGCTCGAGGCGCGCCAGGCGATGCTGCTGGCGCGCCTGCGGCTGGGCTTGCTGCCCCCGGAAGGGCCGCGCAAGCACATGTTCCTGTCGCAGTCCCACCCGGTGCGCGCGCAGGAATGGATGACTGCCCGGGAAGCCCTCGAGCTTGCCACCCTGGGCGGCGCGCGGGTCCTCGGGCGAACCGACATCGGCTCGCTCGAGCCCGGCAAGTGCGCCGACTTCTTCTCCCTCGATCTGCACACGATCGGTTACGCCGGCGCCTTGCACGACCCGGTGGCGGCGGTCCTGTTCTGCGCGCCGCAGCAGGCCCGGACCACCGTCATCAACGGCAAGATCGTGGTCAAGGACGGCGAAATCGCCACCCTGGATATGCGGCCCGTCGTGGCGACGCACAATCGCTGCGCCGCCCGGATGGCCGAGGGCTGAGCGGGCAGGCGTGACTATGCCGGGCCGTCGCCGCGTGCTACGTCGCCCCGGTTCGTGCGAGGAGCAAGCATGGCGGGCAAGATCTATGTCGGTATCGGTGGCTGGACCTTCGAACCGTGGCGCGGCGTCTTCTATCCCGAAGGCCTGACCCACAAGCGCGAGCTGGAATATGCCAGCCGCAAACTCACCTCGATCGAGATCAACGGCACCTACTATTCGAGCTTCAAGCCCGCGAGCTGGGCCAAGTGGCGCGCCGAGACGCCCGGGGGCTTCGTCTTCGCCATGAAGGCCTCGCGTTTCTGCACCAACCGGCGCCAGCTGGCCGAAGCGGGCGAATCGGTGAAGCGCTTCGTCGATCAGGGCCTGGTCGAGCTGGGCGACCGGCTGGGGCCGATCAACTGGCAGTTCATGGGCACCAAGAAATTCGATCCCGAGGACATCGAAGCGTTCCTCAAGCTCCTGCCGCGCGAGGCCGGCAAGCTGCCGCTGCGCCATGCGCTGGAAGTGCGCCACCTGAGCTTCCAGGACCCGCGCTTCTACGATCTCGCGCGCAAGTACAACGCCGCGATCATCTACGCCCATGACGAGGACTTTCCCGAGATCGACGAGCCGACCGCCGATTTCACCTATGCCCGCCTGATGGGCGCCCAGGAAAAGGTCAAGACGGGCTACAAGCCCGCCGACATCGACAAATGGGCCAAGCGCGCCAAGGCGTGGGCCAAGAAGGGCGATGCCTTTGTCTATTTCATCTCCGGCGACAAGGTGCGCAATCCGGCCGCCGCGCAGGCGCTGATCGCCAAGCTCTAGGGTCGCAAGGAGAAGCGTCGATGGTGCAGCCTTTCCCGGCCGGGATGCGTATCGAGGAGATCGAAACCGACGGTGCGGTGATCCATACCAGGGTGGGCGGCCACGGGCCGGCCGTCGTCATGCTGCACGGTTTCGGCGACACCGGCGACATGTGGGCGCCGCTTGCCGGTGCACTCATGGCCAGACGGACGCTCGTCGTGCCCGATCTGCGCGGCATGGGCCTGTCGTCCCATCCCGAGCGTGGCTACGACAAGAAAACCCAGGGCCAGGACGTGGCGCGCCTCCTCGACCGGCTCGGGATCGACAAGGCCCAACTCGTCACCCACGACATCGGCAACATGGTGGGCTACGCCTTCGCCGCGCAGCATCCGGCGCGGGTCGCGCGCTGGGTGGTGATGGACGCGCCACTGCCCGGCATCGGGTCGTGGGACGAGCTCCTGAAGAGCCCGGCCTTGTGGCACTTCAACTTCCGTGGCCCCGACGTCGAGCGCCTGGTGCAGGGCCGCGAGCGCATCTATCTCGACCGCTTCTGGAACGAGCTGTCGGTCACGCCGGCCTCGATCGACGAGGAGACGCGCCGGCACTATGCCGCGCTCTATGCGCGACCCGGCGCCATGCACTCGGCGTTCGAGCAGTTCGCGGCCTTCGCCCAGGACGC
>DATHNU010000417.1:0-4178 GCA_035485695.1 Reyranella sp.
GGCAAGCGCATCGTGCGCAAGGTGGTGAACATCTCCTCGACCTCGGGCGTCAACGGCAATGCCGGCCAGTCGAACTACTCGGCCGGCAAGGCGGGCATCGTCGGCCTCACCAAGACGCTGGCCAAGGAGTTCGGCCGCTACGACGTCACGGTGAACGCCGTGGCCTTCGGCTACATCCAGACCCGCCTCACCAAGCCGCTCAACCAGGGCGAGGACGGCGAGATCGAGGTGCAGGGCCGCAAGGTCAAGATCGGCGTGCAGGGCGGCCGCATCGCCGCCATGAACCAGATGATCCCGCTCGGCCGCGGCGGCCTGCCGGAAGAGGCGGCCGGCTCGGTCTATCTCTTCTGCAGCCCCGACAGCGACTATGTCAGCGGCCAGTGCCTGGTGGTGAACGGCGGGCTGTGATTTGCGCGTTCGTACCAATCGCGCGCGCCCCACGGCCTCACCCTGAGGAGCGGCCCGCAGGGCCGCGTCTCGAAGGGTGGGCACCAGTCATGTCGTAGCCCATGCTTCGAGACGCCACGCTTCGCGTGGCTCCTCAGCATGAGGTTGGCTTTGGCTCTCCTCATGGACGGCAATCGTGCCCGATGTCCTAGAGATCGGCGTCGTCGGTTGCGGCGTCGCCGGCCAGGCCGCTTCGATCCTGTTGGCCGATGCCGGCCACAAGGTCACGCTCTTCGAACGCTTCGCCGAGCCCCAACCGATCGGTGCGGGGCTCCTGCTTCAGCCCACCGGTCTCGCCGTGCTGCGTGCGCTCGGTCTCGCCGACGCGGCGGTGGCGCGTGGGGCGCGCATCGCTGGCCTCGAAAGCCGGACGCATCGCGGCCGCAGCGTCCTCGATCTCCTCTATGCCGATTTGCATCCCAAGGCCTTCGGCCTCGGAATCCATCGCAGCGTGCTGTTCGACTTGCTGCACGGAAAGCTGCTGCGTTCGACGGCAAAGCTTGTCACCGGCGCCGAGATCGTCGATGTCGCGCGCGGCTCTGTCATCGACAAAGAAGGGGCGACGCACGGCCCGTTCGATCTCGTGGTCGTCGCCGACGGTGCGCATTCGGCTTTGCGGACGCGGCTCATGCCGACGGCCCCCGCGCCGCATTATCCCTGGGGTTGCATCTGGACGACCGTGCCCGACCTCGCCGGCCTGGGCGCGGCCGGCCTGCTGCGCCAGAGGGTCCATGGCACGACCGTGATGATGGGCCTGCTGCCGATCGGCCAAGGGCAGATGACGGTGTTCTGGAGCCTGCCCGTCGAGGCGCTGGCGCCCGGCAAGCCGATCGACCTAAAAGCCTGGCGACGCGCCGCCGGCGCGCTGTGGCCGGAGGCCGCCGCCCTCGTCGACTGTGCCGCCGCTGCCGACAACTTTGCGCGCGCGACCTACCGCCATGTCGCCCTGCCGCGCTGGAACGCCGGCCCGGTGCTGTTCATCGGCGACGCCGCCCACGGCACCAGCCCGCAGCTGGGGCAGGGTGCCAATCTCGGTCTTCTGGACGCTCACGCGCTGGCGCAGGCGCTGGCCGAGAGCTCCGGTCTCGACGCGGCGTTGGCGCTGTTCGCGCGGCGCCGCAGCTCGGCCGTCCGATTCTACCGTCAGGCAAGCCATCTGCTCACGCCCTTCTTCCAGTCGCGGCTGGCGCCGCTCGGCCTGCTGCGCGACACGTTTATGGGCTGGAGCTGTCACATGCCCGGCCTGCGGCCGCTGATGGGATCGACGCTGGCCGGCACGCGCCGCGGCTGGCTGTCGTCATCGAAACTCGACAGCGAGGGACGCTACCCGCTCATTGCGCCAGCTTGGCAAAGCGGCCCGGAGTCAGCCCGAAGCGGGCCGCGAAATGCCGCGTGAGATGGCTCTGGTCGGCGAAGCCGGTCGCGGCCGCCGCCTCCGACAGCGCCATGCCGTCGGCAATCATCTTCTGCGCCCGCGCCAGCCGCCGTCCGATCTGGTAGCGATGCGGCGACGTGCCGGTCGCCGCGCGGAAATGACGGGCCAGGGCAAAGCGGTCGAGACCGGTCACGCGCTCGAGTTCCTCCGAGGCCACGGTGCGATGCGCTTCGGCGGTGAGGAACTCGCGGGCGCGCGCCACCGCGCGATGCGCCGTGGTCCTGCCCCGCGACCGCGGTCGATCGTCGCTGCGCGCCGCCAGCCGGCTCGCCAGGCGCTCGACCACGGCGTCGACCGCGAGCGGCTCCAGCGGCCGCGGGAAGTCGGCGAAGGCCTCGCCCAGCAGGCCGGCCAGCACGGGATCGTCGGCCACGACCTCGGGCACGAAGGGCGGGCTTTTACCGTCGAGCGCCGCCGACACCGAGGCCGGGTCGACATAGAGCATGCGGTAGGCGAAGCCGTCATCGACGCCGGCATGTCCGTCATGCGCCTCGTCGGGATGGATGACCATGACCTGCCCGCCGCGGCTGGTCTGCAGCTGGCCGCGATAGTGGAAGGACTGCGCACCCCACAGGGTGAGTCCGACGGCATAGGTTTCGTGGCGGTGCAGATCATAGGCATGGCCGCCGAACCGCGCGGTCAGGCGCACGAGCCCGGCCTGCGGTTCGTCGAAGCGGATCTGGTCGAGGCTCATGCACAAACCTTCAAGACAGTGGTCCGACAATGCCCGATATGGGGCCGATGATCTACGACACCAAGACCGCCCTGATCCTGCGCCACGACCTCGCCGCCTGGCAGGTCGCCAATGTCGCAGCCTTTCTGGCCGGCGGCCTGACCGGCACCCACGGCCACATGATGGGCGAACCCTATCGCGACGGCAGCGGGCGCGCCTATACGGCGCTGATCCGCGAGCCGGTGTTCGTCTATGGCGCCACGCTCGAGGAGCTGCGCCGCACGCACCAGCGGGCGCTGTCGCGCGAGCTGGTGCCGGCGATCTACATCGAGCCCATGTTCAAGACCGCCAATGACGCCGACAACCGTGCCGCCGTCGCGGCCGCCGCGAGCGACGCCCTGGATTTCGTCGGCATCGGCGTGCACGGCCCGCGCAAGACCATCGACAAGGTGGTGAACAGCCTGAAGTTCCTGAGCTAGGGCAGGTCCCGATGGGACGGTCGCGACGCCCCATCGAAGGTAGGGCAATCGCATATGCACCCTCCGTCGTCTCGACCGAGGCCCGCAGGGCCGAGTGGAGAGACCTTCTCTCTACGATAAGCCGCTTATCGCAGAGAGAAGGTCTCTCCGCTCCGCGCTTCGCGCTCCGGTCGAGACGACGGAAATTGCAATATCGATTGCCCCACCTTTGATGGGGAGCGCCGACGGGCTTGTTTTGTGCCTAACCGACACTAAATTGTCTTTGACTAACACTTAAGTATCGATATCATCCCGCCCATGCCTCGCCCGCCCTCTCCAGGAGAAGATGCCCCGTACGCGCTAAGACCGGCGCGGGCGCAGCAGGATCACGACCGAGGCCACGAGGTTCAGCGCCATGCAGACGCCCAGCGGCACGCCGTAGCCGCCGAACGCGTCGCGCAGGATGCCGAGCAGGCCCGGCCCGAAGGCGTAGAGGATCTGCACCACGGCCGTCGACAGCGCCACGATGGCGGGGAACTGGGCGGCAGGGTATTCGCGCTGCACGATCAGCGGCGACAGGGTGATGTTGTTGCCCACCGAAAAGCCGTAGACGGCGCAGGCGGCGTAGACCACCAGCGGCGCCTCGGCGCGGGCCAGCACGGCGATGGCCGCGACCTGCACCAGGAAGCACAGCGCCGAGGCCCGCCGTGGTTCCAGCCGGTCGATGACGAAGCCCAGCACGATCCGCCCGACCAGCGCCATCACGGCATTGACGGCGACGGCGAGGCCGGGATCGACCGCCGCACCGTCGGCCGCGCGGCCGGCGATCAGCGGCACGAGATGGGTGAGGAAGCCCACCTGCGACATCAGCACGAAGGCGAAGGGCGCCGAGATGCTCCAGAAATGCCAGTGCCGGAGCGGCGCAAGACGGCTCTGCTTCAGTCCGGTCGGCCGGAACGACAGCGGCCCGCGCCGCACGAACAGCGCCACCGTCCCCACCGCCAGCGCCAGGCCGATCGCGACCAACAGCCGCTCGGCCCCGGCGAAGCCCAGACGGGGGATCGCCGCCAGCAGGGAAGGCGCCACCACCAGGCCCGCGACCGTGGCGCCGCTCAGCGCCAGGTTCAGCGCCAGGCCGCGCTTGCGGTCGAACCACTGGCCGATG
>DATHNU010000418.1:0-3020 GCA_035485695.1 Reyranella sp.
CCCTCGCTCTACAAGCCGGAATTCGCCGAGCAGGCCTTCGAGCTTTGCCTGGCCGGCGCCACCAACCGCGACCTCGCCGACACGTTCGAGGTCGGCCACAGCACCATCGACAACTGGCTGCAGAAACAGCCCGAGTTCGCCCAGTCGGTGAAACGCGGCCGCGTGCTCGCCGACGGCGCTGTGGCGCGCGGCCTCTATTCGCGCTCTGTCGGCTACAGCTACGAGACCACCCGGGTCGTGTTCAATCGGGGCGAGCCGGTGGTTCTGCGGCAGACGGTGCATAAGCCGCCCGACGTCAGGGCCGCCATCTTCTGGCTGCGCAATCGCCGTCCCGAGCAGTGGCGCGACGGCCCCAAGCCGCCGCAGGACGAGGGACCGCGCTGGAGCGCCCTCGCTGAGGCGTCCGAGCGGGCGCGCCTCGCGAGCGAGGCCGAAGCTGCGGGCTCGACCTCGGTGGAGCCTGCTTCAGGACGCGCGCAATCCGAGCTGGCGCGCGATGATATTGTCCACGATGCGTTTCGGCAGCGTGGTGGCCATCAGGTTCTGGAGCGGATTGGGAGCCACCGTATAGCGGGTCTTCGGCTTCGGCAGAGTGAGGGCGGCCTTGACCGTTTCGCCCAGCTTCTCGACGGGCAGCCCTTTGCGGCCGTTGGCGACCATCAAGGCCTTCAGCTTCCCGAGCGCTGCGGCGTAGGGCGTGTCGGCGAAGGGGGTGACGTCGAGGCTATCCGCCTTGTCCCAGATCGGCGTCGCCACGGTTCCGGGGGCGACGATGATGACGTCGATGCCGAACGGCATGAGCTCGCGGCGCAGCGATTCGGCCATCCCTTCGAGTGCGAATTTCGAGGCGCTGTAGGCGCCGAGGAACGGCATCGCGTTCTTTCCGCCGACGGAAGAGATCATCACGATGCGGCCGGGCGCGCCTGTGCGCGAGCGGTCGACGCCGAGCAGCGGTGCGAAGGCCTGGGTCACGATCAATTGGCCGGTGATGTTGACAGTGAGCTGATGCTCGAAGTTGTCGATCTCGAGATGGAGCAGCGGTCCGGGCACGGCGATGCCGGCATTGTTGACGAGACCGGACAGGGTTTCACCGCCGAGCGCCGCTTCGACCTGCCTGGCGGCCGCGGTGACTGCCGCTTGGTCTGTAACGTCGAAGAAGAGTGGCGTGAAGGCCGGGCCGAACTCCGTCGACAGGCGGTCGCCATCGGCCTGTTTCCGCACACTGCCGAAGACCCGTGAGCCGCTCGCGACCAGGACTTTGACGCAACCCCAACCAATGCCGGTTGAGGCGCCAGTGACGACGACAGTTTTCATCAGAGGACTCCTTGCGAACGTTCAGGTCGATGCCGAACGACGCGTGAGTCCGATGGTAGATTGGCGGGGAAGGGCGATCCAGTGCCGGCAGAGGCCTGGGGACGCGCCGCCGCGACGGTGGCGCGCCCCCCGGCAGAAGAGCTCAGCTCTTCTTGGTGATGACTGCTTCGAGATACTCGCTGGGCAGGACCAGTGTGCCGTCCTTGGCGACATTGTTCTGGTCGAGCAGGGCAAAGAGATCCTTTTCGAGCGCCTTGCGTGCCTCGGGATTGAGCGACGCGAATGCCTTCAGCACCGGGCCGTAATAGTCGCGGAAGGTTTCCAGCCAGTGGGCGGGCGATTTGTAGCGGAAGACGAAGTTCCGGCTTTCCGCCGCGACCACCGCCTGCAAACCGAACAAGGTGTCGAGGCGCGCCTTGGTGCCCCACAGGGACGGCGGCGCCACGCCGGCGACGGGGGGAACGTATTTGCCGAGGACCCTGAACATCTGGCCGATGAAGCTCTCGGGCGTCCAGTTCGCCAGGCCGATCTTGCCGCCCGGCCGGCAGACGCGCAGCAGTTCCCGCGCCGCCCTGTCCTGGTTGGGCGTGAACATAACGCCGAAGGTCGACAGGACGACGTCGAAACTCGCGTCGGCGAAGGGCAGTGCCTCGGCGTCGGCTTCCTGGAAGGTGACCGGCAGGCGGTCGGCTTCGGCGCGTCGGCGTCCGCCTTGGAGCAGCGCCCCGACATAGTCCGTCGACACGACGTCGGCGAAGCGGCGGGCGGCAGCCAGCGTCGCGTTGCCGTTGCCGGCGGCAACGTCGAGGACTCGCTGGGTGCTGCGCAGGTCGACGGCCTCGCACAGGGTTTCGCCGACGATCTGCAGCGTGGTGCCGACGATGGCGTAGTCGCCCGAGCTCCAGGCAAGCTGCTGGCGGCCCTTGATCGTCGACATGTCGACGGTCGGCATGGCTGTTTGGACGTTCATCGTTCTGCTCCTCTATCCAGTTTCCGCCACGTTGTTGGAGCGCGGTGGAGTGTTACCTAGGCATCGCCGCGACCGGCGCGTATGACCGGGCGTCCGCATTGTTTGACACGGCGTCGGCAATTCCTTCTTCGAGAGCGCGACCTGGCGGAGCTTTTATGGCGGCTGATGCTCTATCCGACGTCTTGCGCGCGGTGCGGCTTGCGGGCGCGCTGTACTTCGACGTCGTGGCCAGGGCGCCCTGGGTTGCCGAGCAGCCGACGCGCGAGATGGTGCTGCCCAAGATCCTGTCGGGCGCCCAGCACCTGATCTCTTATCATGTGGTCACCGAGGGACGCTGCTTCGCTGGCCTGATCGGCGCGGAGCCGATTCTGGTCGAAGCGGGCGAAGTCGTCGTCTTCACCAAAGGCGATCCGCACGCCCTGTCGAGCCGTCCCGGCATGCGCGCCAACCCCGTCACGACGACCGCCTTCGACGCAGCGGCCGCAAGCCCGCTGCCGTTCTCGGTGAGCTATGGGGCGGGTGACGGACCGCCGTCGGCCCGGCTGGTCTGCGGTTTCCTGGCCTGCAATGCCCAGCCGTTCAATCCGCTGCTCGACAACCTGCCGCCGGTCATCAAGGCCGGAAATCCGCGGGACGGCGAGTCGAACTGGCTTGGCGAGTTCGTCCGCATGGCGATCGGCGAATCGACCAACAAGCGTGCCGGCGGCGAAAGCATTCTGGCCAAGCTGAGCGAGCT
>DATHNU010000419.1:0-3612 GCA_035485695.1 Reyranella sp.
ACTCTCTTTATTGCATGACTGAGCTGTACGACATTTATCGGCAATCGCTTGGAGAGAAAGAAGCCTTTTTGCGTCGCATCATTCCCGTGGTGCTCAAAGACGCGCATATCGACGCCTGGCGTGATCGCGCTGCTTATGCAGAATACTGGGAGACGGAGTTCAAGGCTATGGAGCAGCACCTGACACGCCTTGGAGAAGAGGACTTCAAGCTCTACGGGGCGATGAAAAGATGGCACAACGAAGTCGGCAACATGCTCACTCACGTCAACGACGTGCTCCAACCGCACGGATTCGACGATATCGTTAAGGACGACTTCGGCGCCTTACGCCAGATGTTACAGCGGCATCGCTGATGCTTGAAAGGTCGAGGACTACTTTCAGACCGGAAAGCGATCGCTGATCCGATTCCGGGAGAAAGGCGGCAAAGAGCGACGATACCCTTCTGCATATCGATCACCACCAGGGAGGCGACGGAGTCGAGGGTGCTCAGGGGCATGGGTCTTCCTTCGGGTTGGGGGGAGTGGGTGGGGCGTCGGCCAGGCGCTGCAACAGTGCGATGGCCGACATGAGGGTCCGCCGGTCTTCGGGCTGGAGTGCGGCCAGGGCGCCGCGCAGCCGCTGCGCCTTGGCGGCCATGGCGAAGCCGATGGTGTCATTGGGTAGGTCGATCACCACCAAGGCGCAGAGCGTGGGCCAGGGTGAGGTCGTCATCCTTGCCCGCCCCTACTCGGCCGCCATGCGCGGAAGCGTGCGGTCGAGGATCGTCGCGACCACCAACACGGCGCTCAGCACGCCCATGACGATGGCCAGCCTGTGCAGTCCGTGATCGGTGGCGTGCTGGCCGTACACGAAGCCCAGGAGACTGGTGGCGGTAATCGCGCCGATATAGGTCGCGGTGCGCTGCAGGCCCGACGCCGTGCCGATCTCCGACGCCGGCGCCTGGATGTAGACGGCCGCCTGGGTGGCGGTGGAGGCCATGCCGGTGGGAAGGCCGAAGAGCATGACCGCCATTGCGATCACCCACACCGGCGTCTGATGGCCGATGAGGAACAGGCCCACGCATCCAAACAGTGAAGCGGCCGCGCTGATGATGAATGGCGTGCGGATGCTCTTGGTCCGGGCCCCGGCCAGGGACGCCAGGGCGGCGACCGCGGACATCGGCAAGGTGATCAGGCCCGCCTGGGTGCTGGTGAAGCCGGCGCCGCTTTCGAGCCATTGGGCGAAGCCGTAGAGGACGCAGTAGACGATCAGCAGGATTGCGGCGATGCGCAGGTAGGTGAGGGTCAAGGGCCGGTTGCGGGCCAGCATCCGCACGTCGATGAAGGGCTGCGCATGGCGTAGCGAATGGGCGACCAGGACAATCCCGAAGGCTGCGGAAACCAGCAGCGCCCACCAGATCGGGTGGTCGAGGTTCATCAGGAACAGCATCAGGCTGAGCAGCCACGCCCCGAACAGGCCGATGCCCAAGAGGTCGAGTTCGGCCATCAGATGGGCGAAGCTGGCGGTGCGCGGCTGGTCCTTCGGCGTCCACAGCACCGCGAGCCCCATGGCGAGCAGCGACAGGGGTAGGTTGACGGTGAAGATCGAGTGCCAGCCGAACAAGCCGGTGAGCAGACCGCCCAACACTGGACCGATGGCCGTGGTCGCCACGCCCGCGAACGACAGCACCCCCATGGCGACGCGTGGCGGCGCGACGCCGAGCCGATCACTCTGCGTGCGGAAGATGCGCATGGCCGAAGGATAGGCGCCGGAGGTCCCGATACCCAGCAAGACCCGCACGGCGATCAACATACCCAGCGACGGCGCCAAGGCTCCGGCCAAGCCGGCCAAAGCGACCAGGCCGAGGGAGATTAGATAGATGCGGCGCGGCCCGAACAGGTCCGCCAGCCGACCCATGGTCGGTTGGGCAATGGCGCTAGTCAGGTAGAGGCCGGCGATCAGCCACCCGGTCTGGGCCACGCTGGCATGGAAGTCGCCGGCGATGGGGACCAGGGCCGTCGAGATCATCGTAGAGTTGATCGGGTTGAGGGTCGAGCCGAGGGCCAGCGGCGCCACGAAACGGAATCCAAACGGCGGCGGGCGGTCCGGGCTGGCGGGCGGCGTCGCCACCACCAGGGTCTGCGAACTCACGCTTCCCCCAGTCGCTGGATCAGGGCGATGGCGGAGATCAGGGTCTGCTGCTCGTCAGGGTCGAGCTTGGCCATGGCGCGCAGGAGCCATTCCTCCTTGGCGATCCGGGTTTGGCGCCGCGCCTCAACGCCTTCGGCGGTGAGCGCGAACAACACCTGGCGGCCGTCGGTGGGATGGGGATGGCGTTCGACCAAGCCCACTTCTTCCATATAGGCTAGCGTGCCGCCCATAGTCTGAGGTTTGACCGACTCGGCACGGGCGAGATCAGCCGTCGTCATCGGTCCCGCCCCGTCCAAGCGCGCCATGATCGCTACCTGCGACCAGGTCAGCTCACGTAAATTGGTCTCCGCCCGCAGCCGGCGGGTCAGCTGGCCGGTCACCAGCAGCAAGCCGGTGACCGCCTGTTCCAACGACGATGGGGGTTCGGCACCTTCACTCATGGCCCGTATATAAACTTAGAAGGAAAATTTGCAAGTTTTCCTTCTAAGTTTATATACGGGATTTGGCGCGCTCGGGCGATCAGTTCGCCAGGGCGGCGCCCACTGTCGCCAGCAGCCTGGGGTCTTCAGGGACGATGTCGGGGGAAAAGCGGGCGATGACCTCACCGCTCCACCCGACCACAAACTTCTCGAAGTTCCACAGCACGTCGCTCTCGGCGCCCGCCGGGACGCCGTAGCTGCTCAGCTTTTCCCGCATGGCGTCTACGCCTTCCGCCTTCGGCTTGGTCTCCACCAGGGCGTTGTATAGCGGGTGTCGGTCGTCGCCCTTCACGGAGACCTCTGCATGATCGCCCCGGACGACACAGGCATCGCGACGCTGGCGGCGCAACTGGCCAAGACGGTCTATGACTGCGTCGTGGTCGGTGACTGCCGCCGGCCGCCGCGGCCCTCCCTTGGGGCCGGCAAACCTTCTGGGGTAACCAGCGAGTTTATGGATGGGCATTCGGCGCCGGTGCTCCCCAGCCGCTAGAAGCCGCGTTTTTGTCTCTGGCCTACTGGGCGCACAAACGCCTCGATGCCGGTGATGACGTCAACGAGCTGGTCCGGAGGGTGCTGGAGGGGCATGAAAGCGCTGGCGCTTTGGCAATCGCCGTATCGTGTCGATTTCAGTTAAATCGTAGACCAAGTCATTTCCGGGGCAGCGTTTTCAGTTAAACGCGAGCAGCCTGAAGAGACCGTTTCGGGCCGGTAATCTCCCTGCCCAGTCGGCGTGATCAGAACCATGATTTTTTATTTAAATCTGCCTGATATTTTACAATTTATTTTGCGCATTATTTGACGAATTATCTTGCGTGTCAGCGATGGGAGGCACGCCTGACGAGCTTTATCTTCCGAGGTGCTTACGACTTTCTTCGTACCGCTGACGGCCTGGGTACGCAAAATAATGCAGCAAAAATCACGCAAAGTAATCCGTCGCTTTACACCGGATGCTCTTTTCGTGGCTGACCGAGAAAGGCATTTTAGCCATGAATCCTGCTCGGGA
>DATHNU010000420.1:0-2692 GCA_035485695.1 Reyranella sp.
GGCGCTCGCCTGGCCGATCTATATCGCCTCGCTGCTGCTGCTGGTCGCCGTCGACGTGGTCGGCAAGACCGGCATGGGCGCGCAGCGCTGGCTGATGATCGGGCCGATGCAGATCCAGCCCTCGGAGATCACCAAGGTGGCGGTGATCCTGGTGCTGGCGCGCTACTACCATGGCTTGAGCCGCGAGCAGGCGGGGCGCTTCCTCTATGTCCTGCCGCCGCTCGCCGTAATCCTGGCGCCGGTCGCGCTGGTCATGGTGCAGCCCGACCTCGGCACGGCAATGATGGTGCTGCTGGGCGGCGGTGCGCTCTTGTTCGTGGCCGGCGTCCGGCTCTGGATGTTCCTCGGCGCGCTCGTCGCCGCCGTCGGCTGCCTGCCGCTCGCCTGGTCGTTCATGCACGAATACCAGCGCAAGCGCGTGCTGACCTTCCTCGATCCCGACCGCGATCCGCTGGGCGCGGGCTATCACATCACCCAGTCGAAGATCGCCATCGGCTCGGGCGGCGCGTTCGGCAAAGGCTTCCTGAAGGGCACCCAGTCGTCGCTGAACTTCCTGCCGGAGAAGCAGACCGACTTCATCTTCACCACCTTCGTCGAGGAGTGGGGCATGGCGGGCGCTTTCATCCTGCTCGGCCTGTTCGCCCTGGTGCTGGTCTGGGGCTTCTCCATCGCGCTGCGCAGCCAGCACCATTTCGGCCGCCTGGTGGCACTGGGCGTCACCGCCATGATGTTCCTCTACGTCTTCATCAACACCGCCATGGTCATGGGGCTGCTGCCGGTGGTCGGCGTGCCGCTGCCGCTGGTCAGCAACGGCGGTACCGCCATGGTCTCCGTGATGTTCGCCTGCGGCCTGCTGATGGGCGTCAGCGTCTACCGCGATGCGCAACTGCCGCGGAAGCGCTGAACCACCAACTGGCGCAACACGGACAGACCTCATGCTGAGGAGCGCCATAGGGCGCGTCTCGAAGCATGGGCTGCACCACGGCCGGTTCGCCACCCTTCGAGACGCGGCCTGCGGCCGCTCCTTGTATCAAGAAAGGGCCGCGGCGTCGTAGCATGAACGGTGCGGTGTCGGCGGAGAGCCCGTTTGCTCCTGGGGCTGCCAAGCCCGTCCCTGAGCTCGGCGCCTCCGCCGTCGATTTTGTGATCCCGAACGGTCGCCTGGGCCGAACCGCGAGCCCGCATGCGCAAGGAAGGGAGCCAAGATCCATGTTCGTTGGTATCGACGTGGCGAAGGATCGCCTGGACGTTCATGTTCGACCCACTGGCGAGGCTTTCACCGTGGCGCGCGACGGTGAAGGCATTGAAGAGCTGGCCAAACGGCTGAGTGCTATGACGCCAACCCTGGTCGTGCTCGAGGCGAGCGGCGGCTTCGAGACGATCGTCGCGGCGGGTCTGGCCGCGGCCGGCCTGCCGGTGGCCGTGGTCAATCCGCGACAGATCCGAGACTTCGCCCGGGCCACCGCACGGCTGGCCAAGACCGATACCTTGGATGCCGCCGTCATTGCCCACTTCGCCGAGGCGGTGAAGCCGCCGCCCCGGCCCCTCGCCGATGCGCAGTCCCGGCTGCTCGGTGAGCTGATGGCCCGCAGGCGCCAGCTCATCGAGATGATCGGCGCCGAGAGCAATCGCCGGCGCATGCTCACAGTGCGGCGCACCCTGAAGAGCGTCGATCGCGTGCTCGCCACCTTGAAGGCCCAGCTCGAAGAGATCGACCACGACATCGACGTTGCCGTGCGCGGAACCCCGGCCTGGCGCGAGGCCGAGGACCTCCTGATCAGTGTTCCAGGGATTGGGCCCAGGATCGCCCGTACCCTGATCGCCGAGTTGCCCGAACTGGGCCGCCTCGACCGCCGGGAGATCGCTTCTCTGACCGGCGTTGCCCCGTTTAATCGCGACAGTGGAACCTTGCGAGGGCGCCGTACCATCGCCGGCGGACGGCCCGTCGTACGCGCCGCCCTCTACAGGAGCGTGCTGGTCTCGATCCGGCGCAAGCTGCCGTTGGCCCACACCTATCATCGCCTGCGCGCCGCCGGAAAGCCCGCCAAGGTCGCCATCGTCGCCTGCATGCGCAAGCTCGTGACCATCCTCAACGCCATCCTCAGGGACAAAAAACCATGGGCAACCGCTTGACCAACACGACGGTCGCTCAGGGTGAGGTGATCTGTCGAAACAGAACTCGCTCAAGAAGCGTCAGTTCGGCGGCGAAACGCGGAACTGGTAGGGCTCCTCGAGCATCTTCGATTCGTCCGGCGTGATGGCGAACTCCGTCGCCTGGGCGGCCGACGTCAGCTGGTCGAGGTTGGTGGCGCCGATGATGGGCGAGCCCATGTAGGGCTTGCTGAGCAGCCAGGCGAGGGCGGTCTGGGCGGGTGAGGCGTTCTTGCTCGCCGCGACCTTCTTCAGCCGTTCGGCGATCTCCCAGTCGCAGTCACGGTAGGTGCCGGCCTGGACCTGCGCGTCGTTCTTCGCGCGCTCGGTGGCGCCGCCGCCTTCCTTGCTGCGGTTGGCGGCGAGGAAGCCGCGGGCCAGCGGTGAATACGGGATCAGCCCGACGCCCTGCTCGTGGCACAGCCGGTTCATCTCGCGCTCTTCCTCGCGCTGGATCATGTTGTAAAGGTTCTGCATGGCAATCGGCCGGGCATAGCCCTTCCAGTCGGCGATCATGATCATCTGGGCGAACTTGTAGGCC
>DATHNU010000421.1:0-5959 GCA_035485695.1 Reyranella sp.
CTGCCGCGAGGTGAGCTGCACCCGCGCGGTGCGTTCCTGCCGTGTCGCCTCGTAGGTCGCGAGCGCGCCCGCGATGCCGTCGCGATCGACGGCCGCCAGGCAGCGCGACAGGATCGCCGCATCCTCGATCGCCATCGCCGCCCCCTGCGCCATGTAAGGCGTCATCGGATGGCAGGCGTCGCCCAGCAGCGCCACCCTGCCGTCGACCCAGCGCGCCAGCGGCTCGCGGTCGACCAGCACCCGCTTGTGGACGTCGGGACAGGCGGCCAGCACCTTCTGCACGTCCGGATGGAAGCCCTCGAAGGCCGCGCGCAGGACGTTCACGTCGCCCTTTTCCGACCATGACTCGAGGCCGAACGTGGGCTCGGGCTGGCTGGTCACGAAGTAGACTTCGCTGCGGTCGGGCTTCACCGGGTACATGACGATGTGGCGGTCCTCGCCCCACCATTTGGTGCAGTCGCCGATGTCGAAGCCGTCGAGCAGGCGCGCGGGAAAGACCGTGCGATAGGCGATGCGGCCGGCGAAGCGCGGCTCGCTTTCGTCGAACAGCGCCATCCGCACGATCGAATTGACGCCGTCGGCGCCGATCAGCAGGTCGGCCTCTGCCGTGCGCCCGTTGGCGAAGCCGAGCCGCACGCCGCCTTCGTCCTGGTCGACAGCGGTCAGCCGGTGGTCGAGCCGCAGGCACTCGGTCGGGACGATGCTCGCCAGCGCCTCGTGCAGGTCGCCGCGATGGGCCAGGAGATAGGGCGCGCCGTACTTCGATTCGGCCGAGGGGCCGAACAGCATGTCGAACAGGACTTCGCCGGTCTTCCAGTGCCGGTTGTTCCACGAGCGCGGATAGAAGGTTTCGGCGCGCAGCAACGATTCCAGCCCCAACCCGCGCAACACATGCATGGCATTGCAGCCGATCTGGATACCCGCGCCCAGCCGTGTGAACTGACTGGCCTGCTCGTAGACCGTGACGTCGATTCCCTGCTTGCGCAGCGCCGCCGCGGCCGCAAGACCGCCCATGCCGGCGCCCGCGATGGCGACGCGAAAGTTGCTTTTGCTCATTGGGAGGACGATGCCTCAATCCGGGCAATCGTCAAGCGGCCCCGCTGTCATCCTGAGCGCAGCGAAGGATCTCAGCGCCGTTGGCGCCATTAGATCCTTCGCTGCGCTCAGTATGACAGAAAGGCGTAGCGCGCTCCCGGCGAAGATCAATACAGGAGATGCGGCTCGCGGCGCGCGCGGAAGGCTTCGAGGCCCGGCGTCCAGGAACGGGCGATCTCGCGTGGATCGGTCTGCGCCTTGACCGCGTCGAGCGAGCTCCGCGAGCCGATCATGCCCAGCGTGCGGCCGACCTGGAACTGGTCGCCGTAGAGCCGATAGAGCGCCGCCATCAGCTCGACGCCCAGCAACGGCGTGTCCAGCAGGTTGCGATCGGTGATGGTGAGGCGGATGCCGCCGCAGGTCTGGCCGGCATAGGCCGATTCGCTGGGCGTGAAGGTCGTTGCCTCGAAGCGGACGCCGGCCAGCCCGCGCGGGCTCAGCTGGGCAGCCAGCGCCTTGCCGTCGATCCACGGCGCGCCCACCACCTCGAACGGCGTTTCCGTGCCGCGGCCGACGCTCACATTGGCGCCCTCGATCATGCCGACGCCGGGATAGAGGATCGCCTGCTCGAGGCGCCGCAGGTTGGGCGACGGCGCCACCCAGCCGAAGCCGGTCTGGTCGAACCACATCGCCCGGCCATAGCGGCGCATGGTGACGACGTGCAGCTTGGCGCCCAGGGTCTTCTCGGTACTGAACAGGTTCTTCTCGGCATTGAACAGGCGTGCCAGCTCGCCGATCGTCATGCCGTAGCGCACCGGCAGCGGCAGGTAGGTGATGAACGACGTAAGGTCGGCATCGAGCACTGCGCCCTGCACCGTGTTGGCGGTGATCGGGTCGGGCCGGTCGAGCACGAAGAAGTCGATCTGGTTCTGCGCCGCGGCCTCCATCGCGTAGGCCATGGTCGTGGGATAGGTGTAGTAGCGCGTGCCGACGTCCTGCATGTCGAACACCAGGGCGTCGAGGCCCGCCAGCATGGCGGCCGTCGGCCGCATCGTGCTGCCATAGAGGCTGTTGACCACGAGGCCGGTCGCCGAATCGCGGCTGGAGGCGATCTTGCCCTCGGCCGAAGCGTCGAGCCCGTGCTCGGGGCTGAACAGCGCCACCAGTTGCGGACCGGCGGCGGCATGCAGCACATCGACGGTCCGCCGTCCCGCCGAATCGCGCGCCGACCGGTTGGTTATAAGCCCGACCCGGCGACCCGACAGCTCGCGAAAGCCGTAGGCTTCGAGCACGTCGATGCCCGACAGCACGTGCGCCTGCGCGCCGCTGCGTCCCGCCGCGCCCGCGACCTCGGCGATCCGCCGCAGCATCTTCAGGATGTTGCCCTTGCCGTCGGGATGCAGCCGGTTGGTGAGCACGATCAGGAAGGTCTTGCTCTCGGGATCGATCCAGATCGCCGTGCCGGTGTAGCCGGTGTGGCCGTAGGAGCGGGTCGAGAAGGAAGGCGCGAACCAGACGGCGTAGGGCGAATCGATGTCCCAGCCGAGGCCGCGCAGCGCGGCGCCGCCGGGCGGACTCTGCGGCGTCGTCATCGCCTGGACGGAGGCTGGCTGCAGGACGTTCTTGCCGCCCGCCAGCATCATCTGCGCGAACTTGGTGAGGTCGTCGGCGGTGGTGAAGACGCCGGCATGGCCCGCGACGCCGCCCATGCGATAGGCGATCGGATCCTGGACGTCGCCCCAGCGCAGCTCGGAACCTTGCATGTCGGCCGGAGCGATGCGGTCCCTAAGCGATGCCGAGGGCAGGAATGTGGTGTCGCGCATGCCCAGCGGCTGGAAGATGTGCTGCGCGGCATAGGTCTCCAGCGGCTGGCCCGAGACGCGCCGCACGATCTCGCCCAGCACGATGAAGTCGACGTCGCTGTAGTTGAAGCGCGTGCCGGCGGGCGCCAACGGCTTCAGGGCGACGATGGCGTCCATCGCACCCTGATAGTCGGACCAGCCGCGCGTCGGGACGCCGGCCGGCAGGGCGGCATAGTGCGTCATGAGCTGGCGGACCGTGATCGGGCCCTTGCCGTTGGCGGCGAAGGCCGGCCAGTAGGTGGCGGCCGGCTGGTCGAGATTGATCTTGCCCTGCTCGACGAGCTGCTGGATGGCCACCGCGGTCGCCATCACCTTGGTGAGCGAGGCAGCATCGTAGATCGTGTCGAGCGTGGCCGGCTTGACGTCGGGCGTCACCGAGCGCTGGCCGTAGGCCTGGCGCAGCACGATGCGGTCATTGATGCCCAGCACGACCACGCCACCCACCAGGTGGCCGGCCGCGATCTCCTCGTTGACGATGGCGCTGATCGCCTGCGCCGTCTGGCCCGACGACACGGCGGCGGATCCCGCCGGTGGCGCGGCCGACGCTGGCGTCGTTGCCGTCGCACAGGCGACGGCGGCCTGGCAGATCAGACCGACGACGAGAAGCCGCAGCAGGTCAGCGTGTCGCCGGAGCCTTGACGTCGGTCGCCTTGGCATCGGCGGGCGCGGCCTTGGCGTCGATCGGCTCGGGCTTGATATCATTGGGGGAGTAAACGTTGCGCGGATTCCACAGCATCCATCCATCGGTGCGAGCATCGCGGGCCGCCTTGGTCTGCTTGCCGATCTCGTCGGCGCCGAAGTACTTTCCGCCGAAGGCATAGTCGGTGAACGCCTGCAGCCAGGGCCTGTATCGCACCGCCGTGCTGGTCGTCCGCCGTTTGCACTCCTCGAGCGACTTGTTGACGATCTCGTAGGGATTCTGGACCGGATTGCGGTAGCCCGGAATGCCGAACTGGAAGCCCGACGGGTAGAGCATGGGCGAGACGACGTCCACCACCGACGCCAGATCCTCGATGTGCTGGCCGATGCCGGTGTCGTTCTCGTTCCAGCAGACATAGCCGAAGGCATCCATCGCCAGGAACACGTTGTAGGGGGCCAGTCGGCGCCGCGCCTCGCGCAGGAAGCCGGTGATCGCGCCCACGCGCGACGCCTCGGTCGACGCCTCGGAGTAGGCGACGCCGCCGCCCGTATCGGGGAAGCGGATATAGTCGAACTGGATCTCGTCGAAGCCTGCGGCGGCGGCTTCTTCGGCCACGCCGATGGGATATTCCCAGGCTGCCTTCCGGAAGGGATCGATCCAGGCAAGCCCCTCGCGATCCTTCCACAGCGCGCCGCCGGGGGCGTGAATCGCCCATTCGGGATGGGCGGCGGCCAGCAACGTGTCCTTGAAGGTCACGATGCGCGCGATCAGGTAGAGGTTCTTCTTCTTGAGCGTGGTCACCAGTTCCTTGAGGTCGGGAATGGTGCGCAGTGTGAGCGCGTTGGCCTTGGCGGCCAGCGGCAGCTTGCTGGGATAGGGGATGAGGCCGCGGTCGCCCTTGATGTCGATGACCAGGGCGTTGAACTTGTTCTTTTCGATCAGCTCGAGGGCGGGGTCGCGCAGGAACGGTGCGGCGATGCCGTAGACCGTGAGGTAGAGCGCCTTGGGCTCGAGCGGCGTGAGCTTGAAGGGCTGCGCGGCATCGCCCGGGATCGTCGCCCGGCCGTAGCCCGCGAGCCTGACCATGATCGGCTCCGTGCCGGCCGCCACCTTGTACTGGCCTTGGGCGTCGGTGCGGACGGCCTTGTCGCCCACCGTGACGATCACATTGGCGAGCGGCGCGCCCGTCGCGCCGTCGACCACGGTGCCCTGGCGTTCGCTGCTGGTGTCGGCGGTGGCCGGCGCTGCGGCGGGCGGTGCCGCTGCAGACGGCGCCGCTGCAGACGGTGCTGCGGCGGGCGGTGCTGCCGCGGGCGGCGCTGCGGCTGGCGCGTCAGGCTTGCTTTCCGGCTGACCTGTCGCCTGTTGGGCGTGGGCTGTCGACGCAAGGAGAAGCGCGGCAACGACGGCGAGAAAGGGCTTCATTCTTTTCCTCATTTCGGTGCCGCCAACAGCGCCTCGAAGCGGGCGCCGCGGTCGGCGTCGGTGACGATGGAGCGCGGCAGCGCCATCATCTTGTCGGCCCGCGTTACGGCGCGGCGGTCGATCGTATAGGCCGCGACGTAGCCGTCTGCCTGGGCCCATTGCATCAGCTGGTCGTCGTAGATGCCGAAAGGCCAGGCCAGCTGGTCGACCTTGATGCTGAGCTTCTGTTCGAGGACGGCCTTCGACTTGACCAGCTGGTCCTGGGTGAACTTCTCGTAGGCCGCGGGCGCCAGGCGCTTCTTCTCGATCTTGAAGTTGGGGTGCCAGAAGGTGTGCGACTGGATGTCGACCAGGCCGGATGCCTTCATCTCGGCCAGCTGCTCCCAGGTCATTGCATAGGGCGCGCTGGGATTGGAGATCGCCGAGGGATAGATGAACAGGGTGACGGGGATCTGGTATTTTTTGATCAGCGGGAACAGGTCCGTGTAGACCGTTTTATGGCCGTCATCGGCGGTCAGCACCACGGACTTTTCTGGCAGTGGCGCCGCGGGGTCGGCGAGCACAGCCAGCAGCGACTTCAAGGGAATGACGTGGTAGCCGCCCTCCTGGATGATCTTGAGCTGGCCCTCGACCACCTTGGTCGTCACCGTCATGTCGTCGGCGTGTTCGGGACCCAGGCGGTGATAGAGCAGGATGGGAACGCCTTGAGGCGGCTCCGCCGCCTCGCTTGCGGAGGAAATGAACAACAGCGCAGCGGCCGCGGCCGCTGGCCAACCCCCAAAAAATCGCAGCATGCTTGCCTTTTAGCCGTATTCTGGAAAATCAACGCTACAGAGCGATTAAGGCTCCATTGAGTCAGACTGCAAGCCTCAAACGGACGTGTCGACAAACTTTAATGTCAGGCTGAAGGCTCGAGAAAGGCCTTCACCGCGGTCACTGCTTCTGCCAGGCCCACCCGCTCGATGCTGACCCCGGGCGGAAACGCCCCCAGCAGCCG
>DATHNU010000422.1:0-10732 GCA_035485695.1 Reyranella sp.
CGCACGAACTTCACCCGGCCGCTTGCCCGCGCCCGATGCCAGAAGCGGCGCAGGAAGGCAGCGTAGCGCGCCCGCAAGGACGGGCCTTCCTGATTCGGCGCGAACAGGTCCGAGACGTGATCGCCCTCGGACTCCTCGATGTTGAAGCAGATCTGGTCGATGCCTTCGGTCAGGTAGAAGTCGAGGAGCTCGTCGGGCATCGAGAGGCTGTCGCGCGACAGCACGGAGATCACGTGGAACGGCACGCCGTTGGCCCTGAGGCATTGGATGCCGGCCAGCGTCTTGTCGAACGTGCCCTTGCCGCTGCGCGTCTTGCGGTGCCGGTCATGCAGCGCGCGCGGCCCGTCGATGCTCACGCCCACGCCGACATTCCATTCCAGGAAAAGACGGCACCACTCGGCGTCGATCAGCATGCCGTTGGTCTGAAACGAATGCTTCACGATCACGGATTGGGGCTGCATCCGCTCGATGGCGGCGAAGGCCTCGCGATAGAAGGAGACCGGCACGGCCAGCGGCTCGCCCGCATGCCAAACCACGGTGATCTCGGGGCAGGCCCAGCCGGAGGCGAAGATCTCGCTGAACAGGCGCGTCACCGTCGCTTGGGCGATGACGTGCTTGTTGTTGCGGTCGGGCAGGTAGCAATAGGTGCAGTTGATGTTGCAAAAGGCGGTGGGCTGCACGACTACCATACCGATCTCGGGCCGGCAGGCTTCCTGGGACACCGGCTTACCAGTTCAGCCAGCCGTTGTGCCAGCCATTGCCCCAGTTGTGCCAGCCGCCGTTGCCCCAGCCGCCATTGCGCCATCCGCCGTTGCGCCAGCCACCATTGCCCCACCAGGCAAGCTGGGTCTCGGGGTCGACCGCCACGAACGGCTTGCCGTCCTTGCCGTATTGCTCGACGGCGTCGGAGACGGACGCGCGGATGGATTGCAGCCGCTCGGCGACGTTGCCGGGTGTCTTGGCCTTGGCGCCGTCGGATGCAAGGGAGGCCGCTGCGTCGGCCGACGCCAAGCTGACCGAGAGGCCCAAGGCGCCTGCCGGCAAGAGGGCTGCCAAAGCGTGCGCGGTACGACGATCCTGGCCCATCTGATTTCCCCTTGCTGTCGGACGAACTACGTTACCCAGACTTGCGATACGCCCGCAAATGAAAAGAGTTCGTCAGTTGGGCAGCAATCCAGCACGGCCGCCACAATGCAGTCGGTCGGAATCGATCCAGACAAGACGGAGATCGGCGTCGGCGGATGGCAGGGCCGGTTCGACGGCGAAGCCGATGGCGCGCAGCAGCTCGATGGCGCGCACCTTGCGCGAATCGATGATGTTCTCGAGTCGGGGGAACTGGTCCAGCATTTCGCCGAACACCAGCCGCGACAGTTCCTGGAGTTCTTCGGGGTCGTTGTCGAAGGCCTCGCAGGCCAGCATCCACAGATGCCCGATTTCGGGATCGTCCGACGTCGGCGCCACACCCCACAGCGCGCTGGGCGTGCCCTGGGTATCGCGTGCGGCCCAGATCTGAGCGCTGCAGGCGCAGGTTTGCAGCAGCCGGTCGATCGGCACTTCTCCGCTGCCGGTCCAAGGGTCGCGGCTCTCGTCCAGGACGGTGGCCAGAAAGGCCACGTCGACCGAGGTCGCGGGCCGAATGCAGTATCTCAATCCCATGGCCGTCTCCTTGCCGGCCCCCGATTAAATTAACTATTTCGGCCGTCGAACGTTCCCTGGGCGTCGTCACTTCTATTGTGTGTGGACGAGGCGGAGCAATTTTGTCGGCAATATGTTCGCGGCGCCTTGCCGGAACCACGACATCTCGTGTAGCCGCGAAGCCGCCACATAGATCGAGCCGTCGGGGCCTTCCGCCAGACTGTCGGGCCAGCTGAGAAGCGGATCGCTGATCACCGTCTCGGTACGTTCGCCCATCCACAGCTTGACCGAATTGTCCTCCGGCGAGGTGAGATAGAGCCAGCCATCGCGGCTCATCAGCAATCCGTCGGCCACGTTGGTCGTCCCGACCTTGCTGGCGCTTTTTGCTGCGTCGTCCTGATTGTCCGACATCAGCGCCGCGGTGTCGGCACGGTAGAGCGTCCGTCCGGTCAGGGCCTGCCAATAGAGCGTGCGCCCGTCAACCGACAAGGCGATGCCGTCGGCGGCGACCACGAAGCCGCGACCATCTGGGCGCTGCAATTTCTGTCCGCCGACCGAAACCTCGACACCCTTTTCGGGCTGTGTGCTGGGATGACCGTCGAGTCGGGCGTGCGCCCGGCCGCTTTCGAGATCGACAACGACGATGGCGCCACGGGCGCCGGAATCGGTGATGAAGGCGGTGCTGCCGTCGGGATGGAAGCGAACGTCGTTCAGGTAGCTGCCTTGCAGCGCCACGTCCTCGCCGAAGTGGATCACCTGCGCCACCTTGTTGGTCGCGAGCTCGATGCGCACCAGCTTGGGGCCGCTGGCGATCACTTTCTCGTTGCCCGGCGAGGCCGGGTCGAGCACCCAGAGGTTGCCGCGGTTGTCGGCGACCACCGACTGCACGCACACGAAGTGATCACGGGCCGTTCGCGTGGTGGCCTCCGCGTTGCGCCAGGAATTCCACTCCTCGTCGGGATAGGGCTTCAGCGTGCCGTCGCGGCCGATTTCCACCACCGAGACGGGGCTGTCCTCCGTCCAGCGCGGGAAATTGACGAAAATGCGGCCGTCCGCCGAGACCGCCACGCCGGTGGCTTGGCTCGGGAAGTGCGCCGCTTCCTCGAGCCGGAACGGACCCGGCTTGGCAGAGGACGGTGGCGGCGGGGCTGGCGCCAGGGCCTGCGACTGGGCGCGGACCCGGCTGGCGGCCAGCGTTGCCAGCGCCAAACTGCCGGCAAGCATGTATCGACGGTGGACCATCGGCTTTTCCCGGTGAAAACTGTGCCCTCCGAGGCAACGCGCCTGCGTTTCGCAGGTTGCCGCAGGAGGAACAGCGATGACCGACGTACAAGCCTTTCAGTTCGAGGATGACGGTGAGACGCCCAACAACCCGCGCCTGCCGCTGGTGGTCTATCGCGCCGCAATCGACCTCGCGGGCGCGGCCGATCCGGCAGCGCCGTTCGAACGCGCCTTCGCCAGACACGGCTGGAGCGACGGCTGGCGCAACGGCATCCATCCCTTCCTGCACTTCCATACCGTCACGCACGAGGTGCTGGGCATCGCGCGTGGCCGCGCCACCGTGGAGTTCGGCGGCGCCAGGGGACAGGTGCTGACCGTCGAGGCAGGCGACGTGGTGATCCTGCCCGCCGGCACCGGCCATCGACGCATCGAAGCGAGCCGCGATCTTCTGGTCGTCGGCGCCTATCCGCAGAACGCATCGTTCGACCAGAAGCAGCCGGGCCAGGTCGATCACAAGCAGGCGGTGAGCGCGATCGCCGAGGTGCCGCTGCCGGAGATGGACCCGCTGCACGGGCACGAGGGTCCGCTTATGACGTTGTGGACGGGCGCCGTCAGGTGAAGCCGCGATAGACCATCGTCGTGAACATGCCCGCCTCCATGTGATAGAGGTTGTGGCAGTGGAAGGCCCACAGGCCGGGATTGTCGGCGTCGAGCACGACCTTCACGGTGGTCCGCGGCGTCACCAGCACGGTGTCGCGCATCGCGCCTGGGAAAGACTGGCCGTTGATCTCCGTCACCTGGAAGGACGGGCCATGCAGATGCATGGGATGGGCCATCATGGTGGTGTTGCGCATCACCAGCTCGACCCGCTCGCCCTTCGCCACCGTCACCGGCGCGCCCGCCAGGCCGTTGACCTCGAGGCCCCAGGTGTAGCTCGCCATGTTGCCGATGAGATCGACGGGAACCGACCGGTCGATCGGCCGCGAGGGCAGGGGCTGCGTGGCGCGCAGCTTCGCCTCTTCCATCAAGGTGATCGGCGGCGCCGCGTCCTGGGCGGTCTCGAGGATCTTGGGAACGGCGGCGCCGGGTGGGCGCAGCATCACGCCGGTCTGCAAGGGCCGGCCCTCGCCGCGCGCCAGCACCGGCACGGTTTTGCCATCGGCCGGCATGCGCAGGATGATGTCGACGCGCTGTGCCACGGCCAGGGGAAACTGCTGCACCTTGAGCGGCGCCACCGGGTTGCCGTCGACCGTCACCACGGTTCCTTCGACCGCGCCGAGGTCGATCCAGAAGTTGGTCGAGGCTGCGCCATTGATGATGCGCAGCCGCACCTCGGCGCCCTTTTCGACATCGAACACCTGCGGATCGGCCAGCGTGCGGTCATTGGCGAGGAAGGCATCGTAGGTGACGTCGTTGAGGTCGGCCTTCGCGCCATCCATTGCACCACCGGACATGTTCATGCCGCCGCTGCCCGACATGGTCATGGCGCCGCCGGCCATGCTCATGGCGGGCTTGGGCCTGCGCAGCTCTTCGAACAGCATGGAGGGCTTGGTCCAGGAGAAATCGCCGAGCAGGATCACCGCCTCCTGGATTCCGCTTTTGATCGCGCTGCTCTCGCGCACGATCAGCGGCGCCGCCAGCAGGTTCTGTTCCTGCAAGCCGAAATGCGAGTGCATCCATCGCGTGCCGGCAGGCTGGGCGGGAAACTTGTAATCGACTGCCTTGCCTGGCGCGATCGGCGGCGCCGATATGTAGGGCACGCCGTCCTCCCGCCACGGCGGATTGAGCCCATGCCAATGCAGCCCCGAGAGCACATCGAGCTTGTTCTCCAGCCGGACGTCGAAGGTCTCGCCCTCGTCGAGCGTGAGACCCCAGTCGCCCGAGGGCTGACTGACGCCGTAGCGGGTCGCGGCCTTGCCGCCAACCTCGACGACGCGGCTCTGCAGGCGCAGCGTCTTCTGTCCTCCGGCCGCTGTCGCGAGACCTGGCGCCAGGGCAAGGCTGGCGGTTCCGGCGAGCAGGGATCGACGCGACAAAGGCATGGGATGCTCCGGTCGGGCTCTCTCGCTACTTTATACCTCAGTCGGTGACGTCTTTCTTGCACAGTAGCAGGCCCCGAGACATGCTCGAGCAAGAGGAAAGCACCATGAAGCTCGGAATCATCGGCATCGGTGCGGTTGGTTCGGCGACGGCGATGGCTGCGGCCTCGCGGGCGCGCGTGCGCGAGATCGTGCTGATCGATCTCGACCGGGCGCGCGCCAAGGCGGTGGCGACCGACATGCATTATGGCGTGGCGCTCTCGCCCCTGGTGTCGATCCGCGACGGCGACTACGCCGACCTCGCCGATGCCGGCCTGGCGATCATCACCGCCGGCGTCAACGAAAAGGCCGGCGGCGCCACCGACCGCAGCGACCCGGCCGGCCGTCTGCGCTTGCTCGATGCCAACGTGAAGGTGTTTCAGGACATCGTGCCGAAGCTGGTGAAGGCCGCGCCCCAGGCGGTGATCCTGGTCGCCACCGATCCGCCCGAGCCGCTGGTCGACGTGGCGCGCCAACTGGCCGGTCACGATCGCGTCATGGGCACCAGTACCTATCTCGACAGCCTGCGTTTCCGCCTGCACGTCGGCGAACGCCTAGGCGTGGGCCCCGGCGTCGTGGACGCCAATGTCGTGGGCGAGCACGGTACGTCGAGCGTGTTCCTGTGGTCCTCGGCCCGGGTCGGCGGCATGCCGGTGCGCGATCTCCTCGACCGGCACAGGATCGAGTTTGATGGCTTTCGCAAAGCCGTCGAGCAGGACGTGCGCTTCGCCAACATCACGATTATCGAGGGCATCGGCGCCAGCCAGTACGGCATCGGCATGGTCTCGGCGCGCGTCGCCGAAGTGATCCTGCGCGACGAGCGTGCGGTGTTCCCGGCCGGCTCCTACAATCCGCGCTTCGGCACCACGGTCTCGTTGCCGAGTATCGTCGGTCGCCAGGGCGTCATCGAGGTCCTCAAGCCTGCCATGTCCGACGAGGAGAAGCAGGGGCTCGAGCTGAGCGCCGCGCGCCTCAGGGAGACGGTGCGCAAGTACCTGCGCGCGAGCTAGCGAAGAAGATCGCCGACGCTCATCGCCTGGTCGGCCCGGCCCGCGTTGAAGGCGGCGTCCCATAGGGCGATCCTGCCGTCGCGCATGACCCAGACCTCGACCCCGAAGCCCTTCATGGCGAGGCCCGTCTCGGTATCCTGCCAGCTGCCCTCCCAGCTGTTGGTGATCGTGTCGCCCATCAGGGTCCGGAACTGCTTGGTCAGCCGGTAGTTCTTCTGACGGGCGCTGCGATTGGTGAAAAATGAGCGCAGCACCTCGTGCCCGTGAAACGGCGGCAAGGTGCCGAAGCGGACGACGCAATCTTCCGTGAAACCGTCGACGAGCGCGTCGACGTTCCACGGCATGAACAGCGATTCGACGTGCTTCACGAACAGACGCGCCTCCTCGACGCTCCGTGGATTGCGCGATGTGTCTTTCTGCAAGGTTCGAACGGCCATGACGTCCTCCCGGTCGGGCGACCTAGGTCTTGATGTTCAGGATCTTCGCCGCCGTGGTGCCGAGGATCGCCGCCTTCTCGTCGTCGCTGAGCGTGGTCGTGGCGAAGATGTGATCCACCGGATGATCCTCCCAGCGATAGGGATAGTCGCTGCCCAGCACGATCTGGCTGGCGCCGACCTGCGCCGCGAGATGGCGCAGCGCTTCGGGCGTGAAGATCAGCGAGTCGAAATAGAGCTGCTTGAGATACTCGGTCGGCTTCTTCTTCAGCACGACCTTGGGATCGCAGCCGGCGGGGCCGACCAGGCAGGCATGATCAGAGCGGTCGGCGTAGGACGGCAGATAGCCGCCGCCGTGCGCGGCGATGACCTTCAGGCCGGGGAAACGGTCGAGCGTGCCCTCGAAGATCAGGTGCGAGAGCGCGATCGTGGTTTCCAGCGGATTGGCGATGGTGTTGCCCAGCCAGCCGTTGCCGCTCAGCCGCTTGGCGAGTTCCGGCACGCCCTGCGGATGGATGAACAGGGGCACGCCCAGCTCTTCGGCCTTGGCCCAGACCGGATTGAACTTGGGATCGGAGAATTCCACGCCGGCCACGATGCCGCCGATCGCGGCACCCTTCAGGCCCTGCTTCTTCACCGCGGTCTCGAGCTCCTGGACGGCGAGGTCGGGCGCCTGCAGGGTGAGCGAGGCGAAGGCGGCGAAGCGGTCCGGCTTGGAGGCGCAGAGTTCGGCCAGCTTCTCGTTCTGGATCTTCACGATCTGGCCGGCGAGCTCGCGATCGCGGCCGTACCAGAAGGGATTTATCGACAGTACCTCCATGTCGACGGCCTGCCCGTCCATCGCCTTCAGCCGCTTGTCGATCTCGATGAAGGCTTCCTGGGCATCGAGCACCGGTGGCAGCTGGGCCGCGGCCGCGTCGGCGGGGCTGAGCAGCGCACCGGCCTCCCGGAAATGACAGTGCGCATGCACATCGATGGTCTTGACCTTCTTGCCGTTGACGGCGACGGGCAGGGTGCGCGCGGCCCCCTGCGCATGCGCGCGTTCGAGCAGGCCGCAGCTGCAGAAGACGATTCCGGTCGCGGCGGCGGTACCGCTCTTGAGAAAGTTTCGGCGGGTGGTCATAAGGGCGTCCCTCCCAGGACTCGACCGGCGTTTTTTCCGGCGCGCCGCCAGTCTAGCGCGGCGCGATCGCCTTCGAAACGCTTGTCACCGTGTTGTGACCGCCGCGGCGCACTCAGCGCGCGGAGGAAAGTCCCGGTGTCACGCCGCCCTGGCTGCTGCTGAGGCGCCTGTTCCAGCCATAGCCGACATACCCGCCGGCCGCGTCGTAGAGATAGTCGAAGCCTTCCAGGAACATCCGGCCGGTGTTCACGAACACGCCGCGGTCGCGCACGACCTCGACTCGCTCGGGTCGCAGCGGGTTGCCGCGCTCGCCGACGCTGAAGGCGTAGAAGGCGGGCTGCGGGTCGCGCCGGTCGGGCAGATAGACGGCGATCTTGGTGCCGGCCGGCGCGCGCGTGCCGTGCTCCAAACGCGTGCCGTCGGGCGGCGACAGGAACATGTAGTTGATGCCGGTATCCATCAGGATCGTGCCGTTGCCTGCGACACCGTCGACCGATACCGCCATCGGCGCCGCGCGCCATTCGGGCGCGCCCGGCGGCGCTGCCGCGCTGGGTGCGAGCTTCACGAAGGCGAAGTCGTGGGTGAGCTCGGCCGTCATCCCGAGATACACGGTGGTGCGGGTCACGATATAGCCGGGTCGCACCGAGGAAAGCGGCGCACCCGAGGCGAGTGAAACCAGGTTGGTGAAGGGGTTCCTGGGCGTCGTTCCTTCCGTTCCTTGCGCCGATTCGCGATCGAAGCCGACGCCCATGAAGGCCACGTCGCGGGGATTCTGCTCCGGCCGGCAGTCGCGCGCCCGTTCGAGGCAGCCGATGCTGGTGACGCGCAGGACCTGCACGCGGGCGGTGGCGAGCGGCGCGCTGCCATCACGCTGGATCACGACATCCGTGGTGTAATAGGTGCCGTTCAGGATGCGGCCGCTGCTGTTGTAGACAAGGCGGCCCGGGCCGCCTGCCACATCGCCCGGTCCGGGCGTATAATGCTCGGCCGCGACCACGATTCCGGTCGAGCCGGTGTCCATGCCGAAGCGCCGGGGCGCGCTGCCCGGCAGCTTCAGCCAGACCTCCGGTACGTAGCCGGCGCTGATCGGCCCATTGGCGAAGGGGATCTCGACCGCAGTGAGGCCATTATATTGCTGCCAGGGCGCGTCTTGGGCGCACACCGGACCCCTCGCGGCCAGCGACGCCAGCACTGCCGCGACCAAGATGCCTCGAAGCTGCATGTCGGATCATTTTGAAGCAGAGGCGGAGCGTGCACAATGCACACCAATTGATCACGCATCCCATGACGTGTCCGGGCGTTAATCCAATGCTGCCATGATCGTCAGCTCAAGAGAGTTCGCCAAGCGATGGCGTGCCGGCCCGTTCCGGCTTGCGTGCCTGGCGCTGGCGGCGTTTGCTGTGCTTTGCGCCAGCGCAGAAGCGCGGACGGGCAAGATCGTGCTGACCGTCACGGGGGACGAGCCCATGACCGCCGACCTCAAGCAGCTCGTAGAGACCTTCGAGAAGGAGCAGCCTCTGTCGGGCGATAGCCTTGGGTTGCTACAGGGTGCGCAGGCGGTCCTGGCGAAGGTCAACGGAGCGTTGCGCTCACGCGGCTTCTACGACGCCATGTCCACCGCCACCGTCGACAACCATCCGATCGACGAGGCCGCCGCCCTCGACGCCATCGATGCGCATCCGGACACTGAGCAGATCGCCTTTTCCCTGACGGTCGACACCGGTCCGCGCTTCAAGATCGGCGGTGTCACCATCCACGGCGCGGGCCCTCAGCCGCTGCCGGCCATCGACATGAGCAAGCTCGGCTTGGCCGCCGGCGATCCGGCCAGCGCGGCGGCCATCCTGAGCGCCGAGGATCGCGCGCTCGCCGAGTTCCGCAAGCAGGGCTACGCCTTGGCTGTGGTGAAGCGCGAAGTCGTCGTCGACCACGCCACGCGCGAGGCCGAGGTCACCTTCACCGTCGACGCCGGCCCGATCACCCGGATGGGACCAGTCCGCTTTTCGGGCACGGAAAAGGTCGATACGACCTACCTGCAGCGCCGTGTCCCCTTCAAGCAGGGCGAGCTCTACGACCCGACCAAGGTCGATACGTTGCGCGGCAAGCTCACCTCGCTCGGCGTGTTCAATGCGGTGCGCATCAGGCCGGCCAAGACGCTCGATGCCAACGGCGAGCTGCCGATCGACGTCGAGCTCACCGACCGCCCGCCGCGCTCGATCGGCTTCGGCATCAGCTACGAGACGCAGCTGGGCTTTGCACTCAGCGGCTTCTGGGTGCATCGCAACCTGTTCGGCGAGGCCGAGAGCCTGCGCCTCACCGCCGAGATCAATCATATCGGCCAGGGCCTGGCGATCGCCGATACGGGCTTCGCCTTTCGCGCCGACTTCCGCAAGCCCGACTGGTGGCTGCCCGGGCAGGACGGGCGCGTCATGGCCGAGGTGCTGCGGGAAGTGCTGCCCGCCTATTATCGCAACGCCATCGACTTCGGCGTCGGCCTCGATCGCATCATCTCGCCGGCCTGGCAGGTGCGGGTCGGGCTCACCACCGAGATCGAGCAGGAGCGGCGCATCAGCACCAGCATCTGGCAGGACTATCGACTACTCGGCGTGCCGATAGCGGTACTGCTGAACAAGGCCAACAGCGACGTCGATCCGACACGAGGTTACCGTCTCGAGCTCGACCTCACGCCCTATGTCGATTTCGGTCCCAACAACGATTTCTTCTCCGTCATCCGCCTGACCGGCCGCAGCTATTTCGATCTGGCCGAGCCTGGCCGCAGCGTGCTGGCGCTGCGCGCGTCTTTCGGCACCGAGCCGACCGCGAACGTCGCCGGCATCCCTTTCGACAAGCTGTTCTATGCCGGCGGTGGCGGCTCGGTGCGCGGCTTCGTCTACCAGAGCGCAGGCCCACGCGATGCCTTCAACAATCCGCTGGGCGGCGCCAGCGTGGTCGAGGCGAGCGTCGAATTCCGCCAGCGCTTCGGCAAGTCGTTCGGCGCGGTGGCCTTCGTCGATGCCGGCAGCGCCTATCCCGACATCATGCCCGACTTCTCGCTGTTCGCCCCCCGCGTCGGTGCCGGCATCGGCGCGCGTTACTACACCGATTTCGGGCCGGTGCGGCTCGATGTCGGCTTTCCGCTCAACGCCCGCGACGGCGATCCGCCGTTCGGCATCTATGTCAGCCTGGGGCAGGCCTTCTGATGCGCGCGCTCCGCCTCGCAGCGATGGTCGTGGG
>DATHNU010000423.1:0-3898 GCA_035485695.1 Reyranella sp.
CCCACGACATGTGCTCGCGCATGACGAAGTAGAACAGCACCAGGATCGGGAACAGCGGGATGACGATGAAGGTGTCGTTGAGCGACATCAGCGCGCGGTCCAAAAGCCCGCCCGAGTAGCCGGCGGCGAGCCCGATGGCGAGCGCCAGGATGCGGCTCAGGACGGCGACGACGAGGCCGAACAGCAGCGTGTTGCGGATGGCGAAGCTCAGCAGCCAGAACAGGTCCTGGCCGCGCGACGTCGTGCCCATCGGGTATTCCCACGAGGGTGCCACGTCGGGCGGCACGACGAAGCTGTCGTTGGGCGGGTAGGGCGAGAAGAACGACAGGCAGGAGAAGCCTGCCACGAGGGCCAGCAGGATCACGCCCGTTGCGAACTGGCGGTTGTGGCGCAGGAGATGGAGGATGGTGCGGCCCATCGTCAGCGCGCCCTGACGCGGGGATCGAGCAGCGGATATAAGAGGTCGATCAGCAGCACGGCGAGCGAGACGGCCACGATCGACACCGTGGTGATGCCCAGCACCAGGCTGTAGTCGCCGGCATAGACCGCCGACACCAAGAGCGTGCCGATGCCGGGATAGCCGAACACCTGCTCGGTGATGATGGCGCCGTTGAAGATGGCGCCCAGCGACATGGCGAGGCCGGTGACCTGCGGCATCAGGGCGTTGCGCATGACGTACGATGCCAGGATACGACGGCGCTCGACGCCGCCCAGCTCGGCATAGGCGACGTAGTCCTCGGTCACGATGTTGGAGACCAGCGAACGCATGCCCATGAACCAGCCGCCCAGCCCGACCAGCGCCAGGGAGAGGATCGGCAGGATGGAATGGGTGGCAAGGCTGCCGGCAAACTCCCAGCTCCATTCGCGCGGCATGTTCATCTTGGAGCCGCCGCCCAGCGGCAGGATGGGCCACAGATAGCCGAACACGATCAGCAGCAGGAAGGCCACGACGTAATAGGGGATGGGATGGAAGGCCATCGCCAGGACGCCGGCGAGGCGGAGCGCCCGGCTGCGCCGGTAGTAGCCGGCGAGGCCGCCTAAAAGGTTGCCGAGCACCCAGGTGAGCAGGGTCGAGATCGTGAGCAGCGCCGCCGTCCAGGGCAGGGCGCGGCCGATCAGGACGGCGACCGGCGTCGGGAAGGCCGACAGCGAGGGACCGAAATTGCCGACCGCGATCCGCCGCCAGAAGGCGAAATACTGGTCGGCCAGGCCACCTTCGAGCCCGTAGAGTTCCGTCAGCGACTGGCGCATCAGCGCGATCGCCTCGGGGCTGGTGCTGCCGAACTGCGTGGCGGCGGCGATCGACTGCTCGACCGGGTCGATCGGAGTCGCGTGCGTGACGATGAAGGCGATGTTGATGCCGATGAACATGACGAGGGCGAACTGGCCCAGGCGCGTCAGGAGGTAGGTCAGGTAGCCCTTCATGGCTGGGCCATCGCATAAGATGATTTCCGTCGTCTCGACCGAGGGCCCCCTCGACTTCGCTCGGGGTAAACTCCGGCCCGAGCGGAGAGACCTTGCCTCCACGAAAAGCAGCTTATTGTGGAGACAAGGTCTCTCCACTCCGCGCTGCGCGCTCCGGTCGAGACGACGGAACTCGTTTGTATCTGTTCCGTAGTTCTCACTGCTGGGGCTTCAACTTCACCATCATGTACTTGGTGTTGGCCCAGTTCGGCACTGGATCGGTGTAGGGCGCGCTTTCGGCGCTCGGATATCCGGTCCAGTAGGTCTCGTCCATGACGGTGAAGACGTTGTACGACATCAGGGGAATCGTCGGCATCTCGCGCACGACGAGCTTCACGTAGTCGCGGCCGAGCTCGAGGCCCTTGGGATCGTCGAAGCCGGTCTGGCGGATCTGCTCGACGATCTTGTCGAGCTCGGGATTGCTCCAGCGCTGCCAGTTGCGCGGCGGCTGCGGCGTGGCGGGTGCGGCGACGAACTGCGAATGCCAGCTGTCGAGGAAGAAGGACAGGTCGGGATGGCCGCCCCAGGTCTCGACGCTCCAGGTGATCATCGCCTCGAAATCGCCGGCGGCGCGGCGGTCGGCCATGCTGCCCTGCGCCACCACCGTCGAGGCGTCGATGCCGAACTTGCTCCATTGCTGGGTGATCATGCTGCCGGCGCGGGTCATCACCGGCCGACCTTCGCCCTCGACCATCAGCTTGATGGCGAACGGCTTGCCGTCGGGCGTGAACCATTTGTCGCCCTTCTTGGTGTAGCCGGCGCGCTCCAGAAGCTCCTGCGCCGCCTGCGGGTTGGGCTTCCACCAGCCGCGGCCGAAAGACTTGGCGATCTCGTCGGCGCCGGTCGGGATCTGATCCTTCATCGACGGTCGCAGCATGTCGGCGATCTGCTTGCCCACGGTCGGATCGTAGGGCTTGATCTTCTGCTTGCCGGTGTCGATTTCGAACGCCTGAAGCCAGCTCTCGAGCGGAACGTGATAGACCTCCGGCGCCGAGCCCGTGGGCGGCACACCGATCGCCGAGATCGTCGCCGCGCCGCGATAGGACGCCATCGACACCGCTTTGATGTCGATCAAGAGCGCCAACGCCCAGCGCACGTCTCGGTTCTTGAAGGTGTCGAGCTGGTCGTTGAAGACGACCGCCGGCAGCGTCGGGTCGGGGTGGGCGTAGGGGAAGCCCTTGAACCAGCCGTGCGAACTCTTCGACTGCTTGGCGATGGTGAACATGCCCTCGGGCGAGATGTCGTGGATGATGTCGAGCTCGTGGTTGAGCTGGGCGATCACGCGCTTGTCCGGCGGGCCGGGATCGATATAGGCGACGTATTTGGGACCGGGCTCGCCGAAGCGCGCGACCGAGGTGCGGACCCAGTCGGGCCGCTTCTGCCAGATGAACCACTTGCCGTTGGGATCGTAGGAATTGAGCGTATAGGCGCCCAGCGTCACCGGCGGATCGAAGGCGAACTTTAGCGGATCGCCCGCTTTCTCGAAGACGTGCTTGGGCATCATCCACATCGCGTTCCAGCGCACGGTGAACAGGGCGTGGAAGCGCGAGTTGGCCTTCTTGAGCTTGAAGACGACGGTTTGCGGATCGGGCGCCGAGACGTCGGCGACATTCACCTGCACCGGCGCGCTCCAGCGCAGGCCGTTGGTCTTCATGTGCGTCTGGATGGTGTAGACGACGTCGTCGGCGGTGAACTCGACGCCGTCGCTCCAGAAGATGCCCTTGCGCAGCTTCACCGTCATCTCGGTGAAGTCGGCATTGTAGATCGGCTTTTCCGAGGCCAGCGAATTGTCCCAGACGCCGTCGACGCCCTTCTGCGGGTCGATGTACCAGAAGGTGTCCATCGCCAGCTGATGCAGGCCGGTCGACTGGCCGCCGGCATTGATCGCCCAGATGTTGAACCAGCCGGCATTCTTGATCGTGCCTTCCGGGTTCTCGACGATCAGCGTCTCCTTGCGCGGAAGGTTCGAGATCGTGCCCTGGGCCTGGGCGTCCACGACCCAGGAGCCGGCGAGCAAAAGCCAAGCGACACTATGCCATAGCCGCATCGTATCCTCCCAAATGAGCATCGCTTGCAAATTGCGCGCTGCTTCTCTGTTGTGGCGACGCTAGCCATGCACGGAGAGGCCGTCAATCGACCGGCGAGCGATGGAGACAAGCGTGACGCAAAGCGCCGAGCGACCTTCACTCACGCAAGACAGCGACGCGCTGGCGCGCGATTACGACCGCGTCAGCGTCGATCGCCAGTTCCTGTCGGGCAAGATGCTGGTGCGGGACCTCGCGATCGCAGCCGGCGAGCGCGTGCTTGATGTCGGCTGCGGCACCGGCCTGCTGGCCCAGCATATCGCCGATCTGGTCGGTCCAACCGGCTATGCGCTGGGTGTCGATCCATTGCCGCTGCGCATCGAGCTCGCCCAGGCCAAGGCGCGGCCTAA